>JAEUSC010000514.1 GCA_016789035.1 Candidatus Omnitrophota bacterium | reverse complement strand
TTGCTTCGAGCGGCATTCATTCCAACGGATATTCTTTGGTCAGAAAGGTTTTGTCTGAAGCCGAGCAAAAGAAGTATGCCAAAGTGCTTTTGGAGCCCACCCGCATTTATGTCAAAGAAGTGCTCGGACTCTTGGATAAGTTTGACATTCATGGCATGGCCCACATTACGGGCGGGGCTTTTTACGAAAAATTGACCAAAGTCCTTCCCAAAGGTTTATGCTTCTCAATCAACAAAAAGTCATGGCCAATCCCACGCATCTTTCAATTGATTCAAGATAAAGGCCGTGTCCCTGAGCGGGATATGTACAAGACCTTTAATATGGGTATAGGATTTGCTTTGATTGTTTCCGCAAAAGATGAAGTTTCAATTCAGGCTTTTCTCCGTCAGCAAAAGATAGACCCGTTTGTGATTGGTGAAGTTATTCAAGATTCAACTCACAAGGTTGTCTTCCAAGACAGATAAGTAATTCTACAAACTGATTTTAGGTGTTTATCTCACAGATAATTGAGGGATTTTGATGAAGATTTTAGTAATAGGCTCTGGGGGACGCGAACATGCGTTGGTCTGGAAAATCAGGCAAAGCCCTAAAGTTAGAAAAATTTTTTGTGCGCCTGGTAATGCGGGGATCGCCTCGTTGGCTGAATGTGTAACGATTGCAAGTGATGATATCAATGCATTGGCTGCCTTCGCTCAGGAGAAGAAGATTGATTTGACAGTTGTGGGACCAGAGGCTCCCTTGGTTGCCGGAATTGTTGATATCTTTGAAGCCAAGGGCCTAAAAATTTTTGGACCCAATAAGGCAGCGGCCCAGTTGGAAGCCAGCAAGGCCTATACAAAAGAGTTTTTGCACCGGCGCAACATTCCCACAGCTGTTTACAAAATATTTGATGATCCCAAATCAGCGCAGGAATTTTTGGATAAGGCTCAGTTTCCTTTGGTCGTTAAGGCCGATGGTCTGGCGGCTGGTAAAGGGGTTGTGATCTGCAAGACTCTTGATGAAGCCCGGCAGGCTATTGACGATATTATGGTCAAAAAGGTTTTTAAGTCAGCCGGTGATCGGGTTGTCATTGAAGAATGTCTTGAAGGTCCGGAGGCCTCGATCCTGGCAATCAGCGACGGTAAACATTTTTTTGTTTTAGAAACAGCACAAGACCATAAGCGAATTTTCGATGATGACTTGGGGCCAAATACGGGCGGAATGGGTGCGTACTCCCCGGCGCCGGTTGTTACACCGGATATGATGAGTAAAATCATTTCCCGTATTATTGAACCGACGATTCGAGGGATGAGCAAAGAAGGTCATCCATTCAAGGGGGTTTTATACGCCGGGCTGATGCTCACCTATCAAGGCCCGCAGGTGCTGGAATTCAATGTCCGGTTTGGTGATCCTGAAACAGAAGCCGTTCTTCCGCGTTTAAAGACCGATATTGTCGATATTATGATGGCATCCGTGGATGGAAAGTTGGATAAGTTGAACCTGAAATGGGACAGTCGTCCTTGTGGTTGTGTCATCATTGCCTCAGGAGGTTATCCGGGAAATTATGATGTGGATAAGCCTATCGAGGGTTTAGAGTCCGCCGAGGATCCTCAAACGGTAGTTTTTCATGCGGGAACAAAATTGAAAAACGGGGGGGTTGTGACAAGCGGTGGCAGAGTTTTGGCGGTCACAAGTTTAGGCGATACAATGCCGGAGGCCATCAAAAGGGTCTATAAAACGGTCGACCGGATCAAGTTTGACCGGGCTTTTTTCCGAAGAGACATAGGGCACAAAGCGGTAAATACTAAAGCTGGAAAATAGCGAGGGGGGAATGATGGGAAAAGTTACAGTGGCAATTATGATGGGCAGTGAATCCGATGCTCCGATTATGGCTGAAGCTGCAAAGCTCTTAAAAGAATTTGGTGTCAGCTGCGAAATGCGCGTGTTGTCTGCGCATCGCACGCCGAAACATGTGGTTGAATATGTAGAGCAGTGTACTAACAGTGGAACACAGGTGTTTATATGCGGAGCTGGTGGATCCGCGGCGTTGGCGGGTGTTGTTTCGGCCCACACGACCGTTCCGGTTCTGGGTGTTCCGATCGATTCCATGGGGTTGGGAGGGTTAGATGCATTGTTGTCAACAGTTCAAATGCCTCCCGGAGTGCCTGTTGGCGGCGTTGCGATTGGTAAACCGGGAGCTCGCAATGCGGCTCTGTTGAGCATTCGAATTTTGGCGTTAACGGATAAGGATCTTCAGGCAAAATTGACTGATTATTCTCAGAAACAAGCGGAAAAGATCCTGAAAACTAAGGTCGACGTTTGAAAACGAAAGTCATCAAAGTCAATCCGGCAAACCCGGAATTTGAAACCATTGTTGATGCGGCTAACGTCATCCGCGAGGGGGGCCTCGTTATATTTCCGACCGAAACAGTGTATGGGATTGCAGCGGATTTTAATAATCCCGTGGCTGTCAAACGTTTGAGGGAAGTGAAACGCCGTAACGACCATAAACCGTTTTCAATTTTAATTTCCCATAAGGGGATTATCGAAAATTACTCAGATTATAATGATCCCCGTTTATACAAACTGATTGATGAATTTTGGCCTGGTCCGTTGACGGTCATTGTTCCTTCGCGGCAGGCCGGGGAAACAATCGGTATCCGCATGCCGGATAATCTGGTCGCCTTAAGAATGGTCGATCAGTCTCAGTGTACCATTGCAGCTCCGTCAGCCAATTTAGAAGGAAAGAAACCTCCGCAAACCTGCCAGGAGGCGCTGCAGGATTTGGATGGTTTGGTGGATCTCGCTTTGGATGGGGGACCCGTTGAGCTGGGACGTTCGTCCTCGATTGTTGACTTTACTCACGGAACTCCAAAAATTTTACGCGATGGGGAAATCACGCAGGCAGATGTTGATAAGGTCATCAATAAAAAGTTTTTCTTGTTTGTCTGTACCGGCAACAGCTGTCGGTCTGTGATGGCCGAGTATCTTTTTAACCATTTTGCTGGTGATCGTCCGGATGTTTGCGCCATGTCGGCCGGCACGAATGTGTTTTTTAAATCAACGGCAAGTGCCGAGACCCTGGCGGTGCTTAAGCAGATGGGAATTGATGCATCAAAGCATAAATCCCGTCCGGTCACGAATATCCTTCTAAAAAAGGCGGATTTGATTTTTGTCATGACACGTACGCACCGCATGCAGGTTCTGGAACGGGAACCCAGCGTAGAGCAGCGGATTTATCTTCTTAAGGAATTTACGAACATTCCTAAAGGCTATGAATCTGATCTGGATATTGCGGATCCTATCGGCCGTTCGCACGAAGCGTATGAAGAGTGTATGTTGACGATCAAAGAAGGTATTGAGAAAATCGTTAAATTGATATAGGGCGTCAAATCGGGATTAAGTCTATGAAGATTTTTATCGGCAGTGATCATCGCGGATTTGCTTTGAAACAAAAAATTGGGGCGATGTTAAATGACATGAAGCTTCCAGTTGTTGATGTCGGTACAGATCGTGAGGATGTTCCTTGCGATTATCCCAAGATTGCTTACGAAGTGTCCCAAAATGTGGCCAAGTCCAAAAACTCCCGCGGGATTTTGGTATGTATGTCAGGCATCGGGCATTCGATAGCCGCTAACAAGGTTCGTGGAGTGTATGCCGCTTTGTGTTATAACAAAGAAGCGGCGGTTCTTTCCCGTCAACATAACAATTCCAATGTTCTGGTAGTTGGCTCCAAGTTTGTTTCAGAAAATGATATTTATGAGATGGTAAAGATTTGGCTGGCCGAAGAGTTTGAGGGGGGCAGGCATTTGCGGCGGGTCGACCAGATCAAAGCCATTGAGCAGGAAAATTTTAAATAGACTTAAACAAGAATGCATCGCCGGAAGCGTATTGTGTTCTTTATTAGTTCATTCTTTAAACACAAGGAATCCTTATGAAGCATCTTAAACATTCAGATCCTGAAATTTATCAGTCCGTCATCAATGAATTGAAGCGTCAGAAAGAAAATATTGAGTTGATCGCTTCCGAAAATATTGTCTCTCAATCTGTATTAGAGGCTGCCGGTTCGATCATGACCAACAAATATGCCGAAGGATATCCTGCGGCCCGTTATTACAACGGCTGTGAATATGTGGATGTTGCTGAAAGTTTAGCCATTGATCGCGCCAAGCAACTATTTGGCGGCGAGCATGTCAACGTCCAGCCGCACTCCGGATCGCAGGCGAACATGGCGGTCTATTTGGCCGCGATCAATACCGGTGATACCGTTTTGGGTCTAGATTTGGCATGCGGCGGACATTTGACCCATGGATTGAAAATTAATTTTTCCGGCCGGATGTACAATGTGGTTTCTTATAAGGTTGATCCCAAGACAGAATTGATCGACATGGATGAGGTTGAGCGTTTGGCCGCTGAACACAAACCAAAAATGATCATTGCCGGATATTCCGCGTATTCTCGTGTTTTGGACTTCGCGCGGTTTAGAAATATTTGCGACAAAATTGGCGCAATTCTCTTTGTGGATATGGCCCACTTTGCCGGCTTGGTTGCGGCCGGCATTTATCCGAATCCTGTTCCGTATGCGGAGTTTGTGACCACGACAACGCATAAAACATTGCGGGGCCCTCGAGGCGGAATGATCATTTGTCGTAAGGATTTTGCCAAGAAGGTCGATAGTGCCATCTTCCCGGGAATTCAGGGCGGGCCTTTAATGCATATCATTGCGGCTAAGGCGGTCTCCTTTAAAGAAGCATTGTCTCCGGCATTTAAGGACTATCAAAAGCAAACAGTGGCCAATGCCAAGGCATTTGCCCAAGCTATGACTGAAAAGGGTTTTCGCATTGTTTCCGGTGGGACCGATAACCATTTATTTATGGTGGATCTTCGCTCTAAAAATGTGTCAGGAAAGGATGCGGCAACGGTTCTGGATCAAGTTCACATTACGGTTAATAAAAATCTGATTCCTTATGATCCTGAAAAGGCGACAGTCACAAGCGGTCTTCGTATTGGAACACCGGCGGTAACAACGAGGGGAATGAAAGAAAATGATATGCGCCGAATCGCGGAATTGATTGATCGTGCTATCGTTTTTCGGGCAGATGCAAATGCTTTGCCAAAAGTTAAGGACGATGTGGTCGCCTTGATGAAGGAATTTCCCATTTACCCTGAACTGTAAGTAAGCGGTGCAGCGGTTCCAATGGTTGGCGGAATATGAATTGTCCTTCATGTCGTTTTGCAGAGACTAAAGTGATCGATTCCCGGTTAAACACGGAAGGGACATCCATCCGTCGTCGTCGGGAATGCTTGGCATGTCAAAAGCGTTTTACGACATATGAGTATGTGGAACATGTGCCGCTTATGGTGGTTAAAAAAGACGGAAGACGTCAGCCGTTTGACCGAAATCGTCTGATGTCTGGTATTGTTAAGGCATGTGAGAAGCGGCCTGTCAGCGTAGATCAGATTGAACAGACGGTGGATGAAATCGAACGTACGGTGCAATTGAAATATGATCGCGAAGTTGAATCGAAAGATATTGGCGAAATGATAATGAAAAAACTCTCCACTATGGATGAGGTGGCGTATGTACGCTTTGCATCGGTTTACCGTCAGTTTCGGGATGTGAACCAATTCATGAGCGAGCTGCAGACAATTTTGGGAAAGACAAAGAAAGGAAAGCTGTAAGCTTCTTTGCGCAATTGGATTTGTGGTTGAAGTGCAGGATAGCTTAAGCGACGTGATATGGTTCAAGTAGAATTGACAAAAATAATCATTGATGAAAAGCGTCAGGATCAGGTCATTGTCCTCAAGGAAAAAGATGGTGATCGCCAGATTCCCATTGTCATCGGATTTATGGAAGCCTCAGCCATCAAAATGAAAATTTCAGGCATCGAAGTGCCGCGTCCCCTCACACACGATTTACTGGTGAGCGTTATCAAGGCCATGGATGGTCAGTTGATGCGTTTGATCATCGATAAGCTGGAAACCAGCACCTTTTTTGCTAAACTCGAAGTGAAGAGACCGTCAGGTGATCTGAAGTTGATTGACTGTCGTCCTTCCGATGGGATTGCGGCGGCGGTACGCACCAAATGCCCCATCTTTGTTGATGAGGAAGTTTTGACTAAAGCTTCAACGCTCAAACAGTAAACACATGATCAATGATCAATCTTTGCGGTTGTGTGATGCGCAGCCCATGTCCTTCTTATCCCAATATCCTCAATTAAAAATCCTTCAATCTCTGGCACGAAAGCGTTCATTGCGAATTTATTTGGTGGGCGGCTTTCTCCGCGATCATTATTTAGCCCGTTCTGTGACCGACTTTGATTTCGCCGTCAACAAAGGTGCGATCTTGTTGGCTAAAGCGTTTGCAGATGCCATTGCCGGCGCCTTTGTTGTTCTTGATCAAGAGCATGGCTGTGGACGCGTGGTCAAGAAAGTTCAGGGAACGGTGTGGATTTTTGATTTTGCCGACTTTCGTGCAGCTTCGTTAAAGAAAGATATTGCCAGCCGAGATTTTACGATCAATACATTGTACGCTGATCTTTTGAAGATCAAAGATGGTGATAATATTGCAGATTTCATTGTGGATGAGCAGGGAGCAAAGAAAGATTTAAAGAATAAGATAATCCGGATGGTTTCTCCGAAAGCATTTAAGGATGATCCTTTGCGCTTGATGCGGGCTTACAGTCTAAAATCCAATTTTGGTTTTAAGATTGAGAAGACAACGGCCAAATGTATTAAGGAAGAGTTCAAAGGTCTCCGTGCAGTTTCTATGGAGCGCGTGCGGGAAGAGTTTTTCAAAATTTTAAGCGCGCCCCGTTCATTCGAAACTGTGCAGGAAATGGACAGGATCGGTTTGTTGGCGATGTTTATGCCTCAAATCACGATAATGTATGACGTCCATCAAGGCGGTTATCACCATTTAGATGTTTGGAATCATTCCCTCGAGGTCCTTCGCCAGTTTGAGAAAGTGATGGAGGAGTTTAAAAGTGATCCTCAGGTCTTGGGCTATCTTCAAGAGACGATGGGTTCCAATCACCGTCGTTTTTCCTTGATCAAGCTCGCGGCTCTTTTGCATGACATCGGCAAGCCGGAGACCAAAAAGGTTGAGCCAACACGAACGTCGTTTCACGGCCATGAACATGTCGGGAAGAATATCACACGTCTCATTGGTCGGCACTTAAAGCTTTCTGTTCGAGAAAGGCATATGGTGGAGGACTTAGTTTTGTACCATCTTCGGCCGGGTTATTTGTCGAACTTTAAAGTGCCGTCTGAAAAGTCGGTTTTCCGTTTCTTTCGCGATGCCAAAGACGAAGTCGTCAGTATTCTGGCGCTGTCTTTGGCAGATCAACGAGCGACCCGGGGTCCACTAACGACGGAAGAAGATCAGGAGCATCATCAAAAGATCTGTGTGGGGCTGATCAAAAGATATTTTCAGATGAAGACCAAGGTTCCGGCGGTTAAGCTGCTGTCAGGCGATGATTTGATTAAGAAACTAAAATTAAAACCATCCCCGTTGTTTGCTAAGATTTTACAATCCGTGCAAGAAGCTCAAGCGCTTGGGAAGATTTCAACTAAACAGGAGGCCTTGGCTTTAGCTGCCAAGTGTATCAAATGATGAGCAATCGCAATACACCTTTCGTCACAGTCGACATGATTATCGAAGTTTCCGGTGGGATTATTATTATTGAGCGCCGTAATCCTCCGTACGGGTGGGCGCTCCCGGGAGGTTTTGTTGATGTGGGTGAAAGTCTGGAGGACGCCGCTCGCCGGGAAGCAAAAGAAGAAACAAACCTTGATCTGGAGGATTTATGCCAGATGCATACCTACTCCGATCCCAAACGCGATCCCCGTTTTCATACGGTATCCACCGTATTTACGGCACGCGGTTTAGGAAAGGCGCAGTCCGGGGATGACGCTAAGAACCTCAAAATCGTTGGCCATGAAGAGTTGCTGAAGATCGATTATGCGTTTGATCATAAGCAAGTCGTGAAAGATTATCTCCGCTTACGAGAATCGCGTGAGAAAAGTTCTACAAAATGAAAACTTATAGACTCAACAAGATCGTTCTAAGGGTCTTCAATAATGCTGAGAAGTTTCTCAACGGGTTGACTTCAAATACTCTGGATGCGGCGCAGAATGCCTTTGTCAATCTTCACGGCAGGATTGTAGCCACTTTTGATCAGACGAAGATCGCAGATGACGAATTTCTGATTGTTATTGATGCGTTAGCTTTTGACGGACTCATGGCGCACATTCAGAAGTTCTTAATGCTTAATAAAACATCTACACAGAAAATGGATTTAAAAGCTTATTGGGATTTGGATAGAAGTCATCAACTTCGAGCCGGCGAGTATGCAATCGAACAAAAGGCAGGGAGAATGATTTTGTCGCCCAACGAGTTGGCCTCTAGTGTCTCTCAAAATGAGTTTACACAGTACCGTCTTGAGCAGGGTATTCCTTTGTTTGGAATCGACTACAAGGCGGACGATTTTTTATTAAATGTGGATGAATATCGGTTTGTATCGTATACCAAAGGCTGTTTTTTAGGACAGGAGCCGATTGCCAAGGTCCACAATCGGTCCAAACCGACCTGGAAGCTTGCAGTCCAATTTCAGGATGAGCTGACCCCCGAAGAGCAGGCGAAAATGACGTCCAAAATCTTAGATCCCTTGAGCCTCAAAGTGATGGGTTTCGTTTTTGTTAAAAATCTTTTTTAATCTACGCAGGTCTGCTG
>JAEUSC010000427.1 GCA_016789035.1 Candidatus Omnitrophota bacterium | reverse complement strand
TTTCTTTCCCGGCCTATCCGGTCGATCATGTGGTTGATCCGACGGGAGCGGGGGATACATTTGCCGGTGCGCTCATGGGATATTTGTCCAAAGTCAATAAAACCGATGAAAAAAGTCTGCGCAAAGCGCTTTTGTACGCTACAACGTTGGCGTCATTTAACGTTCAAGGTTTTGGGATGGCTAAAACTGCACCATTAACTATGACGGATGTTGAAGCGAGGCTCAAAACATTGGTTCATTTTTCATCAGTGATTTAATCAACAACCATTGGAAAGGTCTTTATGAGTGTTTTGGAATTGGTTTCTCTGGTATGCGCTGTTCTCATGCCACTGTTTAATATTCCTTTGATTATGAAAATTATCAAACGAAAATCATCCGAAGACATAAGTTTGGTATGGGCTTTGGGAATTTGGGTGTGCATTCTGCTTATGGCGCCGTCGGGATTTCAATCAAAGGATATAGTTTGGAGGACGTTTAACATTACTAACTTGGTTTTATTCACAGCGGTTGTTTTTTGCGTACTGAAGTACCATAAACCCGGATTTCGCAGTGCGAAATCCGCTCAGGCCGCTAGGCCTGGGGCAACCGATTCAATCGCTTAGAGATTGAATCGCGAATGTTGAGGTAATCCCAGGCTTTTTCCTGCACAACTTAGTGCAGAGTGGTGGCGAATATTGCCGCTTTCATCGAAAAACCTGGGATAAGTAATCGGATCGGGGAACGAATGAATAAGAAGGTAACTAAGAGAGAAGCTAAAAAGGAAGTTGAGAGTCAGGTAGAGGAAAAGGAAGAAAATTTAAAGACCGGTGTTGTGACTATTGTCGGCCGTCCCAATGTCGGCAAGTCAACGCTGATGAATAAAATTCTCGGCGAGAAGGTCGCGATTGTTTCCAATGTGCCGCAAACAACCCGTAATCAAATCAGGGGAGTCTATAACGATGAACGCGGACAGATCGTCTTTATCGACACGCCCGGGTTGCACCTGGGACATGACAAGCTTGATAAATTTATGAACCGGGCTTCTATCGGTAGCCTGCAGGATGTGGATGTGATCATTCATTTGGTCGATACCACCGAGCATGTGGGCATGGAAGAACGCAATGTTGTAGACCAGCTTAAAGGCGTTAAGACGCCCATCATCGTAGGGCTCAATAAGGTAGACATCGGAAAAGGCAAATTCATTCCGGACTATATTTCGCTTTGGGAAGAAGCTAAGGGCAAGAAGATCAACCAGATTAAGAATTTAACGCTGCTTCCCTTGTCAGGGATGACGGGTGTGCACATTGATAAGCTCATTGATATTGTCTTTGAGAATTTAGAAGAGGGGCCGCTTTTTTATCCTCGGGATACGGTCTGTGATTATCCCCGCAAGATGGTCATTTCCGATACCATTCGGGAGAAATTCTTCCAAATCATGCGTGACGAGGTGCCTCATTCGATTGCTGTTGTCATTGAGGAGACAAAGCCCCGTAAAGGAAAGACGCTTTATATTAGGGCTGTGGTCTTGGTGGAGCGTGACAGCCAAAAGGAAATTGTGATCGGGAAATCCGGCGCAGTTTTAAAAAAGATCGGGATGGAAGCGCGCAAGGAATTAGAAGAGCTTTTGGAACAGAAAGTTTTTCTGGAACTGTTTGTCAAAGCCCAAACCAAATGGCGTGAAGATCACAGTGTGCTTGAACAAATGGGATACGTGTTCTAGCTGATGGGCAACGTCTTAACTGTTTCTCAAATTCAAAGGGTAGAGAAAATCGCCATCCAACGGATCGGTATCCCGTCGGCGGTTTTGATGGAGAATGCGGGACGGTCGGTGGCGCAATCCGTCTTAGCAGCATTTCCTAGTAAAGATTTGAGTGTCAAAATTGTTTGCGGATTAGGAAATAACGGCGGTGACGGCTTTGTGGCCGCCAGGCATTTGTGGGAAAGAAAAGTGAAGGTTGAAGTCATGATCT
>JAEUSC010000400.1 GCA_016789035.1 Candidatus Omnitrophota bacterium | reverse complement strand
TTTATGCTGTTGTTTTTGGATTTGTCCTATCAGGAGGCCCAACGTCAGGGAAAACTCAATAATAAATCGGATTTAATCGAGGCCGTGGTTCACGGTGCGGTCAAACGTGCCCGACCTAAAATGATGACGGTCATTGCCGCCTTTGCGGGACTTCTGCCCATCATGTGGTCGCACGGGACAGGGTCGGATGTGATGCAGCGCATCGCCGCGCCCATGGTTGGAGGTTTGGTCAGTTCCTTTGCTTTGGAACTGGTGATTTATCCGGCCGTTTACTATTTGTGGAAATATCACGGGGAATTAAAAAAATTCCGAAACAATAATGGGATTAATGTTATATAGTACGTACAATCAAAGGAGGTTGGTTATGGTTAGAGTGATGGTTATGATGTTGATGTTGGGTGTTGCTTCGGTTTCAGTTTTCGCCCAGGAAAATCCGGCTGCCAATAATGGGGCAAAAGAAGCTGTTAAGGTCAATAATAAATTGTGTCCGGTCAGCGGCGAGAAAGTCGGTGAAATGGGTGATCCGGTGACATATGAATATAATGGAAGGATTTATAATTTCTGCTGTTCCAGCTGTTTGTCCGATTTTAAGAAAGATCCGGATAAGTTTGCCAAGATTGCTGAAGCAGATGCTGCCGAGCCGAAATAGGCGTCACACGGTTTATTTTTTATCGTTTTCGAGACGCGGCTGGTGAAAACGTCAATGATGTCGTCATTTTGGATCTGCGCTGACTTATGCAGAGTGAAATTCGGGTTGTCTCACGCCCCGGCCATCTTTTGATTCGGGAACATTATCCTGGAAATTCAGAGGAATTTCCAGGGCAGCCGCCATTAAATCGCAAGGAGATTTACTCGGTTGACCCGGGCCCAAGAAACTGGGAAGATTTTGCCATGCAAAATCCAGGTTAAAATCAGCCCTGCCCCTTTTTTAACAGAGGGATTACGCATTATGTTTCATGATATCTTTCTTGCCTTTGTTCCGCTATTCTTTGCGGTCGATCCCATCGGATTACTGCCGATATTTGCCTCCCTGACCGGTGACCGAACGCCGCAGGAGAGAAAGAAGATTGCTGTTCAATCGTTAGTGACGGCGCTGTGCTTGGCCGTCAGCTTTGTTTTTTTCGGAAAATGGATCCTCAGTTTATTGGGTATCACCATTGGTGATTTTATGATTGCCGGCGGTGTTATCCTTTTTTGTTTGTCGATGATGGATGTGCTGAGCTTTGAAAAGAAAAATCATTCCTCTGTTAAGGATTTGGGTGCGGTTCCTATAGGTACTCCTTTAGTTGTCGGGCCGGCGGTTTTAACGTTGTGTCTGATGCTGATATCGGTTCATGGCATTACGGCTGTCTTGATTGCGGTTTTATTAAATCTGGTCATTGTCGGGTTGGTTTTCCTGTCTTGTGACCGGATGATGAAAATTCTGGGTGAATCCGGATCCAGAGTTCTCTCTAAAGTTATGGCGCTTATTCTGGCATCCATTGGGGTGATGATGGTCCGTAAAGGAATTTTGGAAATAATAACAACACTCGCAAACGGAAATTGAAATGACCAAACTCATTCGCCGAGGAAAAAGCAAAGTGGGCGTACCGCCTGGGTCCTTGATTTACGTCGGTGACAAAAGAGCGCCGATGCGCATTACGATGTTTGATTACAATGCGGACCGGTATGTCGAAAAGGTGATTACCAATCTTGAAGAATGCATCCCCTCTAAAAATCAAAATTCCATTACATGGATTAATGTTGATGGTCTGGCGGACACGAGTTTTATTGCCAAACTCGACCAATCCTTCGGTGTGCACCCGCTGGTCCTTGAAGACATTGTCAATACGGACCAGCGCCCCAAAATGGAGGATTACGGAGATTATATTTACATCGTTTTAAAGATGCTTTATACGGAAAAACATACGCAGGATATGATCTCGGAGCAGTTGAGTTTGGTGATAGGGCCCAATTACGTTCTTTCGTTTCAGGAGAAAGAAGGCGATTATTTTGATAACATCCGTGA
>JAEUSC010000105.1 GCA_016789035.1 Candidatus Omnitrophota bacterium | reverse complement strand
GTGGTTTTTGTTTCAGGTGCCTATCCGGGGAAATCTGTTTACTTTGTTTGTTCTGACTCTTTTGTATATTTCGTTGTGCCTGGCCATCGGGCTTCTGGCTTCAACGGTTGCTGACAACCAACAGCAGTCATCGCAGATTGTCATGATGTTTGCCGCGCCGTCCATTCTTCTGTCCGGTTTTGTTTTCCCCCGGGAGACCATGCCGTTGCCGATTTATGCTCTCAGTCATCTGATTCCAATGACGTATTTCCTGAAGATTGCCCGAGGCATTATTCTTAAAGGCCTCGGCTTTGCCGATCTTCTGGACCAAATCCTTCCGTTGCTGGGGATGGCGATTTTGATCGTCACGCTCAGTGTCCTGCGGTTTAATAAGCGAATAAAATAGTGTTTGATTCTGCTCGAGACAGCGGGTGTCTTAGCGTTTAACTGTGCGGTGTTTGTCGGTCACCCAGAATTCCATATACCGTCCCAACATCAAACGGGTCTGTGCATCCAGGGCGGGGAGTGAGCTCAAGAAAGTCAGAATCAAAGGCAGGGTGCACCACTCCAAGGCATGGATCAATTGCTCTTTGATGGGAAAGCGGCGGTCACTTTTGGGAAGAAGAGAGAGGCTCATAAGGATCGATATAACCAAAGAAAGTCCGGCCAGGTTAAAAATAATGCCCATGACCCGAGGCGCGTTGTAAGAAATGACCGAATAAGTGAAATCCTGACGGGCATAAAAAATGGGCAGCCAACCGATGATGCTTAGCAAAAACCCCCAGGACGACCAGGACACGTGTGCCTCAAACATTTTAAATGTGTGTTTGATTTTATCGTATCGGGAAATGGCTTTGTTTTTAAGAAACAAGCGCACAACGATGGGAAAATTCTCAACACCCCAGGCCCAGCGCCGTTTCTGTTTATAAACAGCTCGCACCGTTTCAAACCAGTTGTTAGAACCCGCCACATCCATCGAAAGAGTTGTCAGTATGGGGACGACTTTATATTGTCCGTTGAAATGAATATAGCATTTCCAGAAAATAGCAGAATCATCCGAAATCATGTCGACCGGCCAATAGTCGACATCAATCAAAGCTTTAAGGCTCATGCTGTGGCTTGAAAATGTGACGAGCTTTTCTGGGTTGGTGGCCTCGATCAATTGAAAGAATGATGATCCGGTTTCGATGACGCGGGCAAAACCGGGAACTTGCCAAATATTATTGTGGTAAACCGGAATGGGCTGAAAACTCGTTTGGTATCGTTTCGGGGTGACGAGAAAATGATAGGTCAGACAGTCCAGATAATTGGGGCTGACAATGGTATCGGCATCAAAGCAGGAGAGGATCACGTTCTTAAAGGCAATATTTCTTTCGGCCAGAAAGTCAGTGGTTTTACGGGCGGCATAGGTGACATTGGCCCCTTTGACACGGGCCTCTCCGGGAATTTGGTCAGGATGAAAAAAGACCAAGATATCGAAGAATTCCGTTTGGTGGTTGTTTTGCAAATTCAGGATGTCCGTTTTGATGGACTCATCGGCCCGTTCTTCCACGGCAAAAATGATCAAAATCCGTCGGGAATCAAAGGACTGTTTTCTTAAGCTTTCCAGGCTTGATTCAATAATGCAGGCGGCTTCTTTGGAAACCGGAAACAAAATGGCATGGATGATATGTGACGAAGGCGGCGGCAGCTCACCGGAATTTTTGAGGTTATTGAGTTCTTCGTGATGCCGTCTCCAGGAAAAAAATTCGGCCACATTTAATGGGGACGGCTTGCGGGCCGGGTTTTGAAGGTAATGATCCAGGTTGTCTACGTGGAGAATTTTCTCTTTCCAGTCAGTTTCCTCCTCAGTTTTAAGGCGGAAATAGGACAACAAAAGAAAAATTGTCATGTAGGTCAATTTAAAAAGCCAGTAGAGGTCAATGGCAATAATAAGAATGGCGGCCCACAGGGGTTGTTTGACCGCAAGAACGATCATGCCTATCAAAATGGTCCAGCTAGTAGCCCCGGGAAGGATTTCCAGTACGCGTTGAAGCTTGTGTTCCTCTGGAGAAAGGTTTTCTTTTGTGTATGAATGTTGCATTAAAGCTCCGTGTTTTTTTCGGCCTTTTCTTTTGTGACGGCTTTCAGTAATGAATGCTGGGAAATAATGTTGATATAGGAAAATAATCCTGTTTCCTTGGGGATAAGAAATATCTTTCCAATTTTTGCGGAGTAATAGGTGTTGGAATTTTTTTGAATGTCTGCAATCTTTCTGACATCCGAAAGTCCGCAGCATTCCGTGTTGGCGATCAGAAGATCGCTTGCGTCCTCGACCACCAGATAATTGTCCTGAATCCAATGCGCCTGTTTGATTTCGATGAATTTGTAGTTTATCCATACCCGTTGATCTTGCTGTGGGTCAGTGCCCTTGGAAAAATCGAAGACGCCAACTTTCGTGGCTGTCCAAAAAGCCAGCTTCTGTGCCTTCTTATTCCATTGAAAACCAAGGACGTCTTTATCAAATAACAGGTAGGGTTTTACATTGCTTAACAAACTGCCATCCTCACCCAGGAGAAATATGATGTTATCCGAGACGGCGGAAAGATAAGAGAACGGGAAGTGCTTATAAACAAGATCATTAAATAATGGGCTTGTAGAAACGAGCCTGATGTTTTCCTGGGGAGAGTGTGTTGACGTTTTTACAAGCGACCGGCTGGTGTTAATAAAGAAAATCATCTGGCCGGAAATTGTAAAGGCGCTTACGTTTTCCAGGATTTTTGGATAAATGGCCTTGGTGGCCAAATCGATCCGGCTAACCGATTGGTTTTCAAACGAAAACAAGTGTCTCGGATCCGATTCATTCCATTGAATATCAGTGGGGGTTGTTGGAAAAAGATCGGTAATATCTTCAATCTTTGTGGCCCCGAAGATAAGGTCTGACCAGTAATATTTGAATTTGTTGTTGGATTCCACCAAGAAAATCATGTAGGGGCTGGAGGGTGTGCTGAAATATTTAATGATGTGCCCCTGTGCAAGGGCGGGATCATTGTTAAAAAGGGATTTAAGAAAGAAAGGTGTTGTTTCTTTTTCTGGTAAAAGGTTTTGGCGAAAGCTTTCGTCCCAAAGATGAAGAAAAAGATCCTTGGTATTGTCCCCGGTCACGGCCAGAACAAACGGGTTTTCATCGGCGGTAATTAATTTCTCAACGGGCTTTTGAGAAATGGGTGTGCTAAGAATCGGGTCGTGTAACAGAAGGATGCTATTTAATGGAGTCGCTTTTTCCGCAGAGACCGACACCTGCGTTGACCATGTCTTATAGTGAGGAGCCTTGATCATAATTTCGTAGGTGCCGGGAATCAGGTTGTCGATGACCGTTGGGGTCTCTTCCCGGCTGACTTTGCCATTCACAAAGACGGTGGCTCCGGAAGGGGTGGTGTCCACATAGATGACGCCGGTTTTCACAATGTCTTTGATTTCCGGTTTGATGACGATGCCCAACGAATAGAGGATCAGCGCTGGGCATATGATCAGATAAAGCAGTGTAAATACAGCAAACAGAATTTTTCGAAGTTTAACCATAATTACTCAAAAGCGGTCTGAAGTTTGGGAAGATTCGTTGCAATCCAGATGTTAAATTCAGCAAGTTTGGCCTGTCCCTGATTGATTTGTTCGGGGTTGTGAGTGCTCAAACCGTCCATGAGCGAAGCTGAGCCTTTCATATAATAGTCTTTGATCTGGGTGCCAAGTTCGGGATAGATTTGATCGAGGTCCTGCCAATCCAGCATTTCGGCATAATTGATGGAGATCTGACGCAGACGAAATGATTCCATGAATGCGTTTTGATCGAGCTTTCCCTGAGCTTGCGCGTTTTGTAAAAGGCGGTCAGCGGCAAAGGCATATTCTAGCATTTGTCGAAAGTTTGAACTTCGCGTATTTTTGGTTAATGACCCGTCAGCATCTTTTCTGTAAAGACTCAGATAGGCTAATTGATTCGTCTTAATAAATTTGGTGCCGTTGAGGGTTACGGTTGCAATGCCCCGGCCGTTGTCGCTCAATACAATGCACGGATTAAAAGTCCCTCGCGGATAAGGGAATTTCTTTGAGGGATTATCCACCTCTATATGTTCCAGGCGAAGGTTTTTAGCACTCGGAGCATTTAAAAGCGGCCATAGAGGATATTCCCAGCTTTCCCAGCTCATCAACAAACCAATATCAGAACAAGAGCTCTTTAGGATTTCCTCGACGGCACGGTCATAGGAAAATTGCATGCCCTTATTATTACTAAAATACTGCGCATTGTGGTCTTTCGTAAAAATATTGAAATCCTTGCCGGTGAGCGGACGGGACTCATTGATGAGCAGCCACGGAAAAGAGAGGATTGTTACGGCAAAGCCTATGAGAATGCTTAGGCGCGGAAACTTTTTGTATAAGACGGTTCCCATAAACGGTGTGGCCAGGGCGGCCAGCGGCAACAAAAGCCGGTTGCCCCACGGCTGCCATTTGAGTAGGACACAAAAAAGAAGAAATCCGATCCAAAGGGAGCTTAGGTAGACTTTTACTTCGGGCCGATGGTTACGATGAGTCCAGGTGATAAAAATAATGGTCAGGAATAAAAAAAGGACGGTATGCGCAGTATTACAGGAATTATCCTCATGAATGTATTGTTTGATTTTATATTCTTCACCCCAGGTGTAGCGCTCATCGGTGACATTCCAACCTAACAGGTTGTGGATGGCGGTCACGGTATTACTCACTTGCTGATTTGTCTGGCTGCTGGATGTGCATAAATTAAGTCCCAAATAACGCAGGCCATTTGAGATCACAGCTTGCAGACTGTGTTCTTTATTCGGAAGAAGTTTCGATTCCTCGCGGAAAGAAAACGGATTTCCGCCGAGATGATAGTTGCGTGTGTATTGGGGAAGGTTGAATAACAGTGGTACCGTAACAATTATAAGAATGAAAATGAATGACTTTGTCTTTTCTAACTGGAATGACCGAATCAACGTAACGCATAATAATGGTAAGGTAAATAGCAGGCCTGTAGTCTTGGTCATCAAGGAGAGCCCCAAAGCCAAGGAAAGCCAAATCACGGTGGACAGCCGTATGTTTTTTAATAATTCCAGGCAGAATGAAGCTATGCAAATCGCCCAGAAACCGGCGGCATAATCGTTTTGTGTGCTGGTGGCCTGAAGGATTCCCATCGGAATGCTGGCGCAAAGCAAGGCGCTTAGGATCTGGTCCCGTCTAAGCGCGCCCAGTTGTTTTGCAATCACGGAGACGCCAATCACACTGCCGCTCATGCTGGCCCATTGCACCAGATTGGCCATGCGGTCACTATGGATCAAAAGATACGTTTGGGCGATGGCGTATTCCGCCCAGGGGGAAGCCCACAGTTGACGGAGGATCGCTGTCGGATAAAATTCTACACTTTTGTTTTGGACCCAGTGCGCCACGCGCGACATGTGATATGTCATGGAGTCCCAATTATTGGGAGGGGCTATCAAGGCGATAATTCCCGTAACGAGAATAATAAGCCCAATGCATGAGGCTAGTGCGGCATCGATGAAGTTCCATTCCTGAAATTTTGGAAGGGAGATTTTTTGCCATGGTTTAATCTTTAAGAAAGCGGACAGTGTACCTATCAGTACAGCTAGCCAGAGAAAACCCAGAAGCGGCGGTGTAAACAAATGAAAAATGCTTAAGACTTCTGTGCTTATTTGGACACACAGCCCCATGATAAGACTGGCTTTGAGAAAGGAAACCCGCCAGGAGGGTGTCACCGTGGCTCTTGGGTAGATGATCCCAAGAAACAAAAGAAACGAAATCAGTGGCAAAAGAATCAGCATAAGAGTCGAAAGGCTTTCATTAGAATAGGTCATATTAACACAGAAGTAAGGATTGTAAATTTTGTGAATATTTTTCTTCTCAGGTCTTGACAACCCTGGGTAGGTGAATATAATCAGAACCGACCAGTTGGTATGTAATTAATTAAGAGCGCTGTGTGAATTGATTATGGCCCCAAAGAAAAAAAGTACAACGTGTGAAACTATTCTCAACGAAGCCCAGTATTTATTTCTTGCCCGCGGTTTTGCAGGAACATCGGTGGACGATATTTGTAGGCAGGCCAAGATCACAAAGGGAGGTTTTTTTCACCATTTTAAGACCAAGGAAAGTCTGGCCAAACAGGTTTTGGAGAAGTTTTGTTCTCATTCCAGAGAGGAGATGCGCCAGGCCGGTTGCTGTCAGGACGTTTCTGATCCTTTTGACCGGGTCCTGGCACTTTTAGACGGAATTCCGTCGGCCATGTTTAAGAAAAATAAACACAGGGGCTGTTTGATCACGACTTTTATTCAAGAATTGTCTGATTCTCATCCGGAAATTCAGTCTTTGTGTCTCAAAGGGTTGAATGAATGGGCGGCTTTGCTAAAAACGGATTTGAAATTGGCAAAAGAAAAATATATTCCGGATTCAAGTATTGATATTCCAAGCTTGGCCAACCATTGCATCGCTGTTATTGAAGGTGCGCAGATTATGGCCAAGGCAAGTGCCGATCGTCATGTTTTCGATGAGAGTCTTAAGCATTTGAAACAGTACTTAACATTAACGTTTAAAATCAAACAAAGGAGAGTGTCATGACTGAGTCACATGAAAAGAAAGATGGGTCCTGCTGCAAAACATCCGCCAACAGCTGCTGCGGATCAAAAAAATTGTTTGTAGGAATATTGGTTGGGCTATTAATTGCCGCTGTCGCGCATGGATTTGTTTGCGGCCATGGGGGTATGTGCGGTAGTGCCAAGATGTGTCCTATCATGCCATCGTCCTCTGAATCGCAAGCTCCTGCTCATTAATCGTGAGATGTCTTCCTCCCGGCGCGTATCATCGTTCCGGGAGGATTTTCCTACCTAAAAAGAGGTGATTGTATGAATCCCTTTATTCAGTGGTTAAGTAACTCAAATAATGACAATGATTCCGTGTTCCGCTCACGGCCCTCAAATGATGATGAACTCCTGGATCAATATTCCAAGGTGGTCAATGGGGTTTACCGGACGGTGAGTCCGGCTGTGGTTAAAATTGATATCGCCCGTAATTCACAGAAAGGTGATCCGCAAGCCAAAGGGAGCGGTTCAGGATTTGTGTTTACACCGGATGGATTTATTTTGACTAACAGTCATGTCGTGCATTCAGCCAGTGTGATCGACGTTTCATTTACGGATGGACGAACGCTTAAAGCGCGTCTCATTGGGGATGATCCGCACACGGACTTGGCGGTTATCAAAGTGGATGGTTTTAATTTAAAGTACGCCACATTGGGAGACTCCGGCAGGCTTCAAGTCGGTCAGTTGGCTATTGCCGTTGGAAATCCGTTCGGATTTGAGTGTTCCGTGACTTCGGGAATCGTGAGCGCTTTGGGGCGCTCGATCCGCTCCAATTCCGGACGTTTGATCGAACAGGTCATTCAGACAGATGCGGCACTGAATCCCGGGAATTCCGGTGGACCGTTGGTCAATTCTAAAGGCGAGGTCATAGGTGTGAATACGGCCATTATTCTTCCGGCCCAGGGGATTTGTTTTGCTGTGCCTTCCAATACGGCCCAGTGGGTGGCCGCTCAGTTGATGATGGACGGGCGGATCCGCCGTGCTTTTTTGGGTGTGGTGGGTCAGAATATTCTTTTACCGGAAGGGATTGTTCATATCGATCGTTTGCCGGTCGAGGGCGGAATTCATGTCGCTTCCCTTGAAGATGGGTCGCCGGCGCATTTGGGCGGAATCCGGGAAGGAGATGTGATCATAGCTGTCAACGGTCTGAGGGTCAAAACCATGGATGATCTTCACCGTTTTTTGACTACGGACAAAATCGGCGAGCGTATTCGGTGTGTCCTGATCCGGCAGTTTGAAAAGATTGTTTTGGAAATTATTCCGGGAGAAATTCCTCGGCATAATTGATGGGTTGACGGTGAGGCCGATGACCATGATCAACCGCGTAGGTTGAATGATCCTGTTCACCCTCCGCGGGTGAACAGGTTTTGGCTTAATCTAATTGGCGTCCGTAAATTGCAAAACGGGTGTGCGGGATCGAGTAGATTTTATGGGTTTTAGCCAGTTTGTTCAAATAGCGAAACACATCTTTGTGAATGATATAGTCATAATCATGCCAAATAATTACACCTTTTTCTGAGAGCATCTCTAACGCATTTTCCGTGTCTGATTTAACGAACTCATAAGAATGATTGCCGTCAATAAAGACCAGGTCGATCTTTCCT
>JAEUSC010000350.1 GCA_016789035.1 Candidatus Omnitrophota bacterium | reverse complement strand
CCCAGTTATTGTCCACTGATCACCTTTTGTTTCTTGCGGCCGACCAAGATTGAAAACGTTTCTTCAAATTTTTCATTTTTATCAAAATAATCATGCACATGAGTCAATTGTGCAAAATTAATCATCTGCATATATTTCTTTGCAGAACGGTAATGATAGTGTTTGGAATCCGGTGTCTCTGTCGTGTTCTCAACCAAAAATAAAAGTCCATTTTCTTTTAAAACACGAGCGAGTTGCTGGCAGGTGGCTTTAATGCCGTCCTCTGTAATGCAGCCCAACACTGCATAAATCCAGATAACATCAACCGAACCATTAGGTAAAGAAATCTCCCCGTTCTTGATAGGAAAATAAGAAACATTTTTAGACTTGGGAGCGAGCTTGAGTAATTCTTCGGTGGGATCAACGCCAACAGCTTTGCAGCGTCCAAGCTTGGCTAATTCCGCCGTAAATCTTCCTACGCCGCATCCAAAATCCATGATCAATGTCTCTTTGCCTGTTAAAAATTTCTGAAGGTACGGAAACAATATGTTTAGATCGCGATTTTTGACATGTTCGAAATGGTCCACGGGATGGTCGATGCTAATGACCGCCTGCTTTCCGAATTTTCGTGCTCGCGAACGCCAATATTCCAAAGTATTCGATTCGCTGGATGCTCCAGTTGAATGCGGCTTCTTTTTGAAAAATTCAAGATTGAAAATCATTTCACATTGCCTTTTCCAAGAATCTTTCTTACGCATTCAACAACGTATTTAACATCAGCCGGAGTCAGTTTAGCGGAAAGAGGCAAAGACACGGTTCGATTTGAAATCCATTCCGCGTTTTTAAAATCCCCTTTTTTGTACCCGTAAACCTTTTTGTAATACGGATGCAGATGCAGGGCAATGTAGTGCACACCGACGCCGATGCTTGCCTTTGTCATTTGGTTTAAGAAATCGTCTCGAGTAATCTTTAGACGGTTAATATCAAGCAATAAACTATAAAGGTGGTAAGCGTGCTTGGTATTAGCCTCGACAGGCGCAGGCACAAAGACCGGAAGGTCTTTAAAGGCGTCGTGATATTGGTACCAAATGTCCTCGCGTCTTTTCCAATATTCGTTGACACGTTTTAATTGATGAATACCGATGGCGGCCTGGATGTCCATCATATTGTATTTAAATCCTGCATACACGATTTGGTAATGTTTGTATCCCTCATCGCTGAATCGCTTCCATGCGTCCTTGCTCATTCCATGAAGTCCAAGGACTTTGATCGCATCAGAATATTTTTTATTGCTGGTCAAAACCATGCCGCCTTCACCCGTAACAATATTTTTTGTCACATAGAAGCTAAAACAACTTAAGTCGCCAAACATTCCTGTTTTACGACCATGATATTCGCTTTCTATCGCATGAGCACAGTCTTCAATAACCTTAAGTTTATGTTTTTTTGCAATAGCCATAATGGCGTCCATGTTGCAAGGACGGCCAGCAAAATGCACAGGAATAATGGCCTTTGTTTTTCTGGTGATCTTTCTTTGAATGTCGAGTGGGTCAATATTGAGAGTGTCCTTTTCGCAATCCACAAAGACCGGAGTGCCACCGGCATGGATGACAGAATTCGCCGTCGCAGCAAATGTCATGGTGGGAACAAGAACCTCATCTCCCGGTTTGATCCCAATGGCCAGCATCGAAAGATGCAGCGCCGCCGTACAAGAATTCAAGGCCATGGCATAGGGAGCCCCTTTAAAAGCGGCAAAATCCTCTTCGAATTTTTTGACTTTCGGACCTGTTCCCAACCAGCCTGTTTTCATTGATGCCACTACTTCATCAATTTCTGGCTGCTCTATTTTAGGTGAACCGAATGTCATGAATTGTCTTGGCATATTATCCTTCATAAGATAAGTGAACCGGTTAGTTCTCCCCCGCGACCATACGCAAATAATCCCCGTAACTTGTTTTTAATTGATCGGCCATGGCTAAAATTTGCTTCTTATTAATGAATTTCATTTTGTAGGCAATTTCCTCAATACAGGCAATCTTTAATCCTGTCCGTTCTTCAATCGTTTTAATAAATGAAGCAGCAGACAGCAGCGAATCATATGTTCCCGTATCGAGCCAGGCATAACCACGGCCCAATGTTTCCACATTTAAACGTTTCTTTCGCAGATACGCATTGATTACGTCTGTAATTTCTAATTCTCCACGCGCTGACGGCTTGACCTTTTTGGCAATCTCAACGACGTTATTGTCGAAATAATACAAACCAGTAACAACGAAATTGGACTTTGGGCTTTTAGGTTTTTCCTCAATGGAAACAGCTTTATTCTTAGCGTTTAACTCGACAACTCCATAACGCTCAGGATCTTTCACATAATAAGCAAAAATTGTGGCGTCTTTGTGAAGAATGGCGCGCTGTAGGATCTGCTGCAGTCTTTCCCCAAAGAAAATATTATCTCCCAGGATTAAACAGACCTTGCTGTCTCCAATAAAACGTTCCCCTACAATAAAAGCATCCGCAAGTCCTTTGGGCGAATCTTGAATGGCATAGGAGATATTAATCCCTAGCCATTTCCCATCTCCCAAAAGATTTTGGAACATCGCCAAGGCTTCCGATGTCGTTATAATCAGAATGTCTTTAATGCCCGAGAGCATCAGGACCGACAGCGGATAATAGATCATCGGCTTGTCATACACAGGAAGCAATTGCTTGCTGATGCTTTTGGTTATGGGGTAAAGCCGAGTGGCCTTTCCTCCTGCTAAGATAATTCCTTTAACGTTGGCCATGAATCACTTTCATTTTTTAAATTGCTTCATGTAATGGGCTACCGTTTTTTCCATTCCGTCTTCAAAGCTAACCAACGGTCTGTACGGAGTCATTGTCTGTATTTTAGTAATATCCGAATTGGATCTAAAGATGTCGCCCGCCCGCACCGGTAAAAATTGCGGAGCTACATTCTTGCCTAAGATTTTGTTGATGGCAGCAACAATGTCTAAAACGGAATATTCTTTTCCGACGGCTGCGTTGAAAACCTCATGCTTTAATCCGGGTGTAGTGGCTGCAATAATATTGGCAGAAACCACATTGTCAATATAGGTAAAGTCTCTCGATTGCTTACCGGTTCCGAAAATTGGCGGCGGTTCATTATTCATAATGCAATTGATAAACTTCGGAATAACAGCAGAATATTCATCGTCCAAGGCCTGCTTAGGACCGAACACGTTAAAGTATCTTAAAGCTACGGTTTCGATATTAAAGAATTCAGAGAAAATGCGGCAATAGTATTCGCCTGCCAATTTACTTAAGGCATATGGAGAAATTAAAAGCGATAACTGGTCTTCGCGTTGAGGAAACTGTGTTGTATTTCCATACACTGAGCTTGAGGAAGCAAAGACAAACCGTTTGACTTTATGCTTGGAAGCCGCCTGCAATAAATAAAGAATCCCGTCGATATTTACGTGGTTATAACTTAACGGGTCCTTTAATGATTTGGGCACCGACTTAAGTCCTGCCTGATGCAAAACATAATCAACCCCTTCACAGGATCGCTCACAGTCATTGACGCTCGAGATATCCCCGCGAATAACCTCAAATCGATCCTTTGGCAATCCTTTGGCAAACTCCAAATTATGTTCATACCCCGATGAAAAATTGTCCAGGATCTTGACGGAATCGCCCTGACTGATCAATTTTTCAGCAATATTTGATCCGATAAATCCTGCCCCGCCTGTAATTAAATACCGTGCCATAACGTTACCTTTCTCCACTGTCCTTTTTGTTTTATAAATAACGATAAATATACTGCGGCACAAAATAC
>JAEUSC010000315.1 GCA_016789035.1 Candidatus Omnitrophota bacterium | reverse complement strand
TGGCATTGTCTATTATGGTCCGCACCCCATGGTCTGTTCATATGGGACGGGGCGGGCCGGAACGGGAGTTATTCAATTTATTAGGAAAGGAAACGGTTGGACGTTTGACCCGTCAGTGGTTTAAGGAGATATTTAGTCCTGTGCTGAATGCTACCGGTCTTGAGTCTCTGACGGCCATCGCCCTTCCGGAGAACGAGCGGTTCTTTGTCGAAATGGGCTTTGAGAGTTCGGAAGCCCAACAACGGATTTTATATCTGACCCAAGTGTCCTTTAATTCCGATCAGATACCGCCGTCCGGATCTTCACCCATTGGCCGCAACAGCTGGCAGAATTTAAAAGCGTTCTTATCTACAGGACTGTTGTATCCGGGTTATCTATCGTATCTGCAGGCCACGCTCGCGCGGCCGATCGATCTCGAGGGAAATGCCTTTCATACCGTTCGCCATGTCAAGATGCGCATTGTTCCTGCCGGGGCCAATACAGGACTGAAATTTTATGTCAGGGGCCGTAAAGTAAGAGCGTCCCTGTTTAATGAACATGAAGTTTTGGGAATGACGCATTTGAAAAATCGACATGGGGATGAGGTTTATACGCCCGAACATGTGCTTTCGGCCCTGGGCAGCGTGGGGATCAACAACGCTGAGATCTTCCTGTCCAACAACGAAGTCCCGATCTTTGACGGCAGCATGTTAGCCTACCGTGACTTTGCGAATCCGGAAATGGTCAAGACATTGTGGGCGTTACGAAAAATCTACAATGTTAAACAGCCGATTGTCTTTATCCGCCCAGGGGAGGGGGTCAAGATGATTGCCATCCCCGGAAAAGAGCGGACTCTTCGATTGAGTTACTTTATTGATTTCAAAAACCCGGCTATCGGCGCACAATTTTATTCCATTGAAATCGACCATGTGAATTATTGGAAGATATTGGCCGGAGCCCGAACGTTTCGTCTGGAAGCCACGGAAGAAAAGCTGCTGCGTGACCCGACGTATTACGGAACGACAGAAGGGCGAGTGCTTTTTAGCAATACCGGCGAGGTGATGAACGGGACAGGATTCCATAATGATAAATTTGATGCAGTCCGCCATAAGATCATGGATCTTCTGGGAGATCTGCAGCTTCTGCCATACGGAGTTTCCGGACATATCTTTGCTATTGAAGCAGGACATCGCGATCATAACCGTCTGGCCCGTTTGATTGATGCGGCCAGAGTCACCCGGCAATATCCGTTGGTTTCAGTTGAGGACAGGGATCTGGTTCTTACTAAACTGATCCAGTTGAAAGAAGCCGGTCATATTCCATCGGAATTTTATGAACAGTTCGTAAGACCATTCAAAGACCGCTGGTCGGTAAGTTCACCATTGGACAATACTTCCTTAAGAAAATTATTGAAATTGACGCAGATTGGCTCAGAACTTCCGAAGTATTTGAATATCCCTGGGTTAGTCAATCTTAATAATTTGCAAATCAAAGAAATAAAATCGGTAGAGGCGCATCGACAAATCCGATATGACTACCGAATTGTGAATTCAGATGACGTTCATGGGCAAATCACTCTGACGTACGATTCGCGTCCTAACCGTCCGGTATTAATCACATCTTTGGTCCCCAATTTGCCAAGACAAGGACATCTTCGCCAATCTCTGGGGCGTACGCTGTTTTGGTTAATTCTTGTTCAGAAAAATCGGCTGACGAATCGAAGGCTGGCAATTTTGGGTCCCTCCGAAGATGCTCTGAAAATGATGTCTCATCTGGAGAATAGGAATTCCAAATATTATTTTGAGAGACATCAAGATGGTGGATGGAGTATCCCAACTATTTCTCCCAAGGATCTTGTTGCAATTAATTCAATAAGACGAAACTTTATGGATTGGCAGGCTCCCTTACGGTCAATGGGAGGGCGCTATTCTCGTCGCATTAAGGTTAACCTGTTACACAGTGATGCCGGATTTTCTGGTAGTTCTTCGAGTATTTCCAATAGTGAAGCCTGGATCCGCGCTTGGCAGATGAAGCGGTTGCATGAAGAAACCGTAAAGAATTCGGATGCAGCAACGCTCAATGAGATTTACCACGAAGCGGAAGAGGCGGTTGAAGATTATAAAGAGACCAATCACATATCCGAGGAACAGTTAGACGCTATTAACGAAAAACGCGGTGAGCTGGAATTAAATGATCTTATCCTCCGGACCCGCAAGAACCGCTCGACGTCTTCACCCATCAATCCTGAACACAAAAATCAGCTGCAAATCCTGCAAGACAGTCTCAGCCGCCAGCTCATTAGCTTGCCGAAATATTTGGAGATTCCTGTGTCTCAGTCGGATGAAATTCATTCCAGAGGTCGCGATAAAACATTTGTGTTAACTCGTAACAGGCATGACTTGGTAAATCTTTCTGTGCAAAAGCTAAGAGAGGCCATCGCAACCCTTGATGAAGTGTGGATTGAGCGTGGCATTACAGTCGGAAAATCAGGTGTGATAAAGGTTAATGGGAAGCTTTGGGGTAAGAAGCTTGAGTATCAAGGCTTCAATGTCATGGTTTCCATAGAGCGGGGTCTTGAAAGCATTTTTGTTTATGTCGATGCTTATGGAAATATTGTGGAAACCGTTGAAGCCTTGCGAATTTATGATCACCGGCAGCGTCTTTTATTCACCCGGTTAACCGTGCCCGTGACAATGCTGGAGGCAATAAAATTGGGAACACTCGAAGGAGTTTTAGTCGATCGCGACGGACGTGTGCGGTTGCCGGGTTATAAGTCGGCGACTGCGCAGGTCGATTCCCGATGGGCCGGTTTCCCTGTGGTTCTTGAGATCCGAAACGGAAAATATACCGAGATCAAGATTGTTGACAAAAATCAGCGCTTAATAAAAGCGTATTTGACCGGCGAAGAACGGATGCGAGTGAAGGGCAGTCGTTCTATCACTGCAAATGTGATGGGGACATTGATCAGGAA
>JAEUSC010000234.1 GCA_016789035.1 Candidatus Omnitrophota bacterium | reverse complement strand
CGGCCAAATGTCTTTGAGATAAATCGCCTGACCTTTTGCGTTTGTTCCGATGGGTTCCGAAGCAAGATCAACATCAACCGTCCCCGCTAAAGCATATGCGACGACAAGCGGCGGACTGGCCAGATAGTTGGCCTTAGTTTGCGGATTGACACGCCCTTCAAAATTTCGGTTTCCGGACAGGACTGCAGCCGCAACAATATTTCCCGACTCAATGGCCTTGGAGACATTTTCTGGTAAAGGCCCACTGTTTCCAATACAAGTGGTGCACCCAAAACCAACAATGTTAAACCTTAACTTATCCAAATACTTCATTAATCCGGCCGCCTTTAAATATTCCTCTGCCACCTGAGAACCGGGCGCGAATGAAGTTTTTACGTATTCTGGAACTTTTAATCCTTTTTCAACAGCGCGTTTGGCAACCAAGCCTGCGGCAATCAGCACGGATGGGTTCGATGTATTGGTACAGCTCGTAATGGCAGCAATCGCAACCGCGCCGTGTTTGAGCCTACTAACAGTTGCATTTTCAAGAACTCCTTCGTTTTTCAGCTGATCCTCAGGCAATCCGTATCCTCGCTCGGCAACAGGAGCAGTCAAAGCCTTTTCAAACACATTCTTCATCGAAGCCAATGGTACACGATCCTGCGGACGCTTAGGTCCTGCAAGACTGGGTTCAACTTGTGATAAATCTAATTCCAATGTCTCCGTATACTGTGCAACCGGATCCTTAGCAGAATAAAACATCCCCTGATCTTTGCTGTAACGTTCCAGCAAATCAACATCGGCTTTTTTACGACCCGTGTTGCGATAGAAATTAAGAGTTTCATTATCGATCGGGAAAATGCCGATCGTAGCCCCGTATTCGGGAGCCATATTAGAAATGGTAGCCCGGTCCGGCAAGCTCAGGGCACTCAGGCCAGGGCCAAAAAATTCCACAAACTTTCCAACGACACCTTTTTTGCGAAGAATCTGTGTAACCGTCAGCACAAGATCAGTGGCGGTTACGCCGTCTTTTAAATTACCTGACAACTTAAAACCAATCACCTCGGGCATGAGCATATATATGGGTTCGCCAAGCATGACAGCTTCGGCTTCAATTCCACCGACGCCCCAGCCGACAATTCCTAGTCCGTTAATCATCGTTGTATGACTGTCTGTCCCCACCACGCTGTCCGAAAAAATTACAGTATCCTTGCCGTTTTTCTTTTGGAGCAATCCTGTTGCTAAATATTCCAGGTTTACCTGGTGGACGATACCGGTTGCTGGTGGAACAACACGAAAATTTTTCAAAGCATTCTGTCCCCATTTGAGAAATTCATAGCGCTCCTTGTTGCGTTTAAATTCGAAGGCGACATTGGTCGTCAGTGCTTTTTTTGTCCCAAAATCATCCACTTGCACAGAGTGATCGATGACAAGATCGCAAGGAACCAGCGGGTTGATCTTTTTCATATCTCCGCCCATACGTTTAATGGCATCTCGCATGGCGGCCAGGTCAACTACACACGGCACACCGGTAAAATCTTGTAAAATAACACGGCCGGGCTTAAAAGCAATTTCTTGCAAATCTTTGTTGGTCGGCGACCATTTGCTCAGCGTTTCAATATCCCGCGTTGTGACCTGGTAATTGTCGCAATTGCGCACGGCGCTTTCTAAAAGTACTTTGATTGAATATGGAAGTTGCGAGGGATCTTTAAATCCTAGTTTGGAAAGTTTTGCAATCTGATAGTAAGAAAGTGTTCCGGAAGAAGTCTTGATTTGTTTGCGCGCGGATGCATTATTAAACGATGAGGCCATGAGAACTCCTTTATTAATAAATCAATCGTTCACTTGATTGGAAATGTGGTTCATTATAGAAAAAGGCCTTATGACCGTCAATAAACCTTTCGAAAATTAAAGTAAAATGTTGAATTAAGGCTTGCGCCAACGTATTTTCATAATTAATATAAATACATCAATTTAAACCTACAAAAGGAATCCCATGAAAGTCGTTATTCTCAACCCTTCCTTTGGTGAAAATTTTGTCCGAGTGGCTCGATGGGCGGCAAAATCCCGCGGACGTGTCCAACGCCACCCTGAATACCTACTCATCGCGGCACAGGTTCTGCTTGATCACGGTCATGATACACACTTTGTAGAGGCCGCCGCCCGGAATTTTTCTATTTCGGAATCTATTGATACTGTTTGTGGGCTAAAACCTGACTTATTAGTCATGCATGTGACAACACCGTCGATCTACTCTGATATTGATCAAGCAC
>JAEUSC010000213.1 GCA_016789035.1 Candidatus Omnitrophota bacterium | reverse complement strand
CAATTCATAAACGACCGCAGAGAAAAGAATCTTCTTCGTTGTCAGTATAGGAAACCCATCACGAAGATCATATCGCATTTGGTAACCAAAGACTGACAGGGTTCCCGTTCCTGTCCGGTCCTCTTTCTTTTCTCCGTGCTCAAGAATATGTTTAACCAAATCCAGATATTGCTTCATAACTACTTGTTTAACTCCCACATTTTTGCATTGTATTCTTCAACCATCCGCTGCGTATTAAAAAACGCGGCTCGTCTGACACAGTTAATCATCTTACTGATCCACGGCGATTGCAGATTGATCTTTCCTTTCTGATTGGTTTGGTAATACATTTTGGCCATGGCCTCGATGGTTTCATAAAGCGCTGCGGAATCCTCATCCAGACGCAGATCATTTTCACTGCCGATTTCACTTCCTTCGTGACGGTAGCCGAAAATCCAACCAATATCGTCTTGCTCAGCCTCCACGACCCAGCCATCGAGTGTACTACACTGCACCACTCCGTTAAGGATAGCCTTCATCCCGCTGGTTCCCGACGCTTCAAACGGAGGTAACGGATTATTCAACCAAACATCAACGGAATTTGAGAGCAATTTCCCGAAATACGTATCGTAGTTTTCCAAAATCAAAACTTTGACAATATCGTAATAATTGTTTAACGCATCAATATGTTCCAAAATAGCATCAATATGCGCGCCACCGATGTTATCATTTGGATGCGCTTTACCGGCCAGGAAAATCTGCAGAGGCACAACCTTATTCGCAATTTTCAAAATTTCTTCAATCTTATGAAATAACAATGACGGACGCTTATAACCCGTAATCCGACGGGCCCATCCAATTGTCAAAACGTTAGGATCCAGCTTCCAATGATCCACGACATTAACAAAATTACGTTTATTGACCTGATGCGCTTCGAAAATATCGCGACGAAAATCCTCGTTGCCCATCAAATCCTGGGCCTTAGTTAATAAAGCGGGAGAACGTCGCCAATCTCCAAAAGTCGAAGAATAACGGTCAAATAACTGTGCAAAGCTTTCCGAAAGCCATGTATGGATATGGATGCCGTTCGTAATCGCATCAACCTTTGAGGCAAAATCGGGAAACTGCAAACGGGTGATTTCACCATGCTTCTGTGCGACAGCATTGACCTTGGCACAGTTATCCAGACATAAATATGTCAAATTCATGTCCTGCGAATCCTTTTTTTCTTTCCCGAACTTTTCGGCAGCCTGAATATACTCATCCCCGTAGATTTCACCGATGTCTTTCAGGTTAAAACGATCATGCCCCGCGGCCACAGGTGTATGACAGGTGTACATAAACTTCTTTTTTTCGTCCTGCATATCCGCTTTATTCGACAGCTGCAAGTACCTCTCGATAAAAGCAAACGCTGCATGCCCCTCATTCAGGTGATACCGGTCAATGCTGCAGCCCAGCGAATCAATGGCTTTGATGGCGCCGATTCCGAGAATCGAACGCTGAAAGATTCGCCACGACACGTGATCACTGCGATAAAGCTGATCGGTCAACTTCCGGAAATATTCGGTATTTTCTTCAACATTGGAGTCGAGCAGAATCAGAGGACAGACATTTTTCTTGTCATAACTATACACGTAATATTTCCACAGACGCAGGGAAAGCTTTCCCTTCTTAGTGTTAATAGAAACCCGGTGCTTAAGCGGAATCAATCCAGGATAGGACCAGGGATCCCAGGACAACTCCTCCGGCATCTGTCCGTGTTTGTACCAGAAATTTTGTTTAAAATACCCCTTGTTCCATAAAATTCCGACCGACATCACTGACAGACCCAAATCGGCAATACTTTTGACCGTATCCCCGGCTAACACACCCAATCCACCGCTATAAATCGGAATGTCCAACATTTTGTCGATTTTAATCTTGAATATATAGTCAGAAATCCAGTAGTTAGAGAAGACTTCATGTTTAAAGAATTTATTCTTCTCGCTCATGGGTTTTTTCAGCTGAAAAGAATTGTAGATACTGGGGGCAAGACCGTACTCCATAGATAAGTAGGCCACTGATTTGACTTTGTTGTCGAGAAGTTTTTGTTCCGCCTCAAGGATGGGAGCAATGGGAAAACCAAAATAATTTTCCCGGGTGATATCGTCACGATAAATTTTGTCATACTGTTCGATAGAATTAACCAGCGTTTCAAAATCAAATTTATGATCAGTAGCCGTGCGGTTCAAGACTGCCTCCTTATCAAATGGATAATAAAAATTGAGCTATTATAACAGAATTTTATTTATTGTCTGGGCAACAATTCATTATCTTTTGAGATTTTTTATCTGGTAAAAAGCATAGTTTCGGCTTTTATGAAAAACCAGATTCCCATTTTTCTCCTTAGAAATAATGATGCATGCATACTGACCACCCAAAGAATCGATCAATGACGGCCCCTGCTTTGGATTTAACACACACACCGCCCTGGCCAACGCGTCATTCTCAAAAGTCGTCGGTGCAATGACCGTGGCGCTGGCCACTTGTTTTTGAGGAACACCGGTCAATGGATTGATGATATGCGATAACCGCTGGCCGGCTATTGTGTAACCTGATTCCAGCCCCCCCGACGTAGAAACAGACATATTAGACACCTGAATCACATCTACAATCTTCGAACGGTCGGTCGGATTTCGAATGGCAATCGTCCAAGGTTTACGTGAACAATTCTGGCCGGAAGCATACATATCGCCATCAGCATCAATAAGAAAGTTGCGCACGCCTTTCTTTTGCAGCAGTTTCACTGCCTGATCCACAGCATAACCGCTTGCAATGCCGCCCAGATCAATTCTCATAGCCGGATGAACTATTTCCACCCGATTGCCCAGTAAAAACTTCAGACTCGAAGTCCGTGACGCAGATTTGGCCTCCAGAATCTCCTGTTCACTTGGCAAACGGTTTTGTCTTTCGCATCGCTTCCATAGTTCCACGAGATTGCCGCCACCGATATCAAAAGCCCCCCGTGTAATGTCTTTAAAACGGATGGCCTGCTGCAAAATGCGATAAGTATCTTCCGAAATCTTCTGAGGATTTTTGTAAGAGGAATTAACTTTAGAAAGATCGCTCTGGGTGGCCAATGGACTCATACGCGTTAAAATCTCACGTTTTAATTGCCAAACATCATCCAGAATCCTTGCTATCTTGCGTGTATCCTCTCCTTGAGGCACACACACATCAATGGAGACAGTGATATCGCCGATCTCGTTGGTCTCTCGATATTTGACCAGCGGCCGGGATTGCGACCAAAAAAACCAACCAATAGCAAATCCAATCAAGAAACCCAGTAACACTTTTATCCCATATTTTCTCATCAAATTTTTCCTTGCTGAACACTCAACTTCTCAATCACCGTTTTCATAAACCCTACCGTCACGGTCAAATCGTAGACATAGACCGCCCCCATGTCCTTCTTGTTCGGCTCCAAAAAATGCAATGATGCCGTTAAATCTTCATTGTGGTCCCAAACAAACCGCTCTAATAATGCCGGAGTTAACTGCGCAAATTGAGCGACCGGAGGAACACGCTCAGAAACAAAGCCAAGATAATCAACTAACGGTACTGTAAAACGGGCCTGCGATTGCGTCCACGATACAAAAGCTTGAGGATCCAGAATTAAATAACGATATCCTTGTGAATATCGCATGAGTAATTCTTCAAAACTTTTAGGAGCAGAACTTACATGCTGCGAATCTTTGGAAAACAAGCTCACCAATAACGGCTGTGAGGTCAGTATCTTGGCATCCGGATCTCGCTGCTGAATATACTCAACGGCATTTTTGTAGCCCTGCGGAGTCGAAACAATGGAAAGCGATTTTCCAATTAATGCGGAAAAAAATATAAGAAGTAAGACGGGCGGCGTCCAGACCTTCATTTTGTCCTTGTGCGAAATCAATGTCCATAGAACAACGGCAGCGGTCATGGCCATAAAAGGTAAAACGACACATAAATATCTAGCCCCTTTCTCGGAGGCCAATGTAAAGATACCTATCTGCGCACATACAATCGCTAAAGGCAGCACCTTCAGCCAATCTCTTTTCAGGACAAAATAAAAGCCCAACAGACAAGACAAAAAGAAAACAGGCCCTTCAAGTTTAAAGATCTCTAACGGATAACTGAAAACATTTAAAACATGAAACTGCTGGG
>JAEUSC010000027.1 GCA_016789035.1 Candidatus Omnitrophota bacterium | reverse complement strand
GACATTTATTCGCTTGAAAATTATTTGTTTCCCATGTTGGAGGCTGGGTTGTCTGTCGAGGCAATTACCACCACGAGAGAAAATAACAACGTTATTGTGGTCAGAAGGACAAAATGAAACGATTGGCGGTTGTTCCCAGTGATCCGATAGCGGATTATCTCAAAGGCGGGTATTCCGAATCCTGGCTGAGGGACTACTACAATCCGGGCAAATTCTTTGATGAGGTCTATTTATTTTCTCCTGAGGAAAATGACAGTGCTGATTGCCTGGGCATGAGAGTTGTTCGTACCCCAACGCGTGACTTTAAGAAAAATATCCGAAGGTTTCAGATTGATGTAGTGAGGGCTTATGGAGGGAATTGGGCCTGTCGTTTAGCCTGTGAGAATAAAGTTGCCGGAGTTCCGGTCGTTGTCTCTGTTCATGACACACGGCCAGAGCTTTTGTATAACTCCGTTGCAAAGGCAGATGTCGTTTTCTGTGTGGCCAAGGCTGTAGAGAAGCTTGTGCACAGTAAGTATGCGCGAACAGAAAGGATCTGGTCGCTGCCGAATCGAGTTGATTTCGACATTATGAAACCGTCTGGGGCTGATGAACTCCACGAATTCAAGTTCCAGTGTCCTTTTAAATATAAAATTCTTCATGTCGGCCGGTTGGTTGAACAGAAGAATCTGGACACCTTATTAAAGGCACTTGCGGTTTTAGGAAAAGATTATGGGGTGATTGTTGTGGGGATGGGGGATAAGATTCATTATCAGAATATAGCCCTGCAAGCCGGCGTGGTTGACCGAACGGTATTTATTGAATCCGTGAACCACCACGACTTGGCAAAATATTATTCACTGTGTGATTGCATGTGTACACCAAGCCGGTGGGAGGGGTTCGGGATGGTGTTTATTGAAGCCCTTGCTTGCGAATCGGTCGTTGTGACATCGGACATCGCCCCGATGAATGAATTTATAAAAGACACCGAGAACGGCCTGTTGGTGAAGTCGTATCAAGACCCTATGGCATTGGCAAAGACCATTCGGGAGGCCTGTCAGAATGAAAGTCTGCGACGTCAATTGAAAATGAACGCCAGGTCAAGTGTTGAGCGTTTTGAGCGACGTCACATTGATCAGCTTGAGGCCGATTATTACAAGAAAATATTATTGATGAAAGACCATAAGGAATTTGAAGGTTCCTTTTGGCAAAAAATATTTCAAAGGGCTTAGAAGATCGATGAAAGAATTAAACACATCCGACGCATTAAAAACAAAATACAATCAAGCCCTGCAATGGGTCAAAAAAAATACTTTGGCTGAGCAGGGTGTTGTCATTACTTCCCGCCAACGGCTCCCTTATCTGGAGGTGACGGGATACTTAATTCCCACTTTGATGGATGCCGGAGAATATGCTCTGGCCGAGCAGTATGCTGAGTTTTTGGCCTACATGCAGCGGCCCAATGGTTCCTTTGCCGGCGCCGATGGACGGGAATATATTTTTGACTCCGGACAGGTTTTGCGAGGGCTTGCTAAAGCTTCGACGCGATGGGAACGGTTTCGTCCTGTCGCCAAAAAGACAGCTGATTATCTCACCTCCATGATGCAGGATAGCGGACGGCTGCCCGCTATCTATGACGGTGATGTGCCCGAGGCTGTTCATGTCTTTGTCTTGCCGGCGTTGGTGCAGGCCGGCGAGGTCTTAGGTGACAACCGGTATGCGGATTTCGCCTATCGGTCGATAAATTTTTACAAAAACGCCTCCGCATCTCTCGATAAGAAATATTTAACGCATTTTTTGGGATACATCATCGACGGATTTTTGGATTTGGGAGAGAAAGACTTTGTTCTGTCTGTTGTGCAGGAAGTATTTTCCAGACAAAAAGGCGACGGGAGCATTTCTGCCTATCCCAACACCTCCTGGGTTTGTTCCGTCGGTTTGGCTCAGTTGGCCATTATTGCGTATAAATTAAACATGAGACAACAGGCGGATAAGGCCATGCAGTGGCTTCTCAAGCACCAAAATCAGTCGGGAGGATTTTGGGGGAGTTACGGATTTGGTGCTAAATATTTTCCAAAGGATGAAATCAGCTGGGCCAATAAGTTTTTTATCGATGCGCTGCACATGAAAGGGTATCAGAACGCGCCAGCCGATTGTAAAGTGATTCCATTGGATGATAAGCAATGGCATGATGCGATTATTGAGACGGATGTCGACGTTCTGGCCAATAAGATCCGCAAGAACGATTTTCCGGTCTGGATCAAACCGCTTTTAGAACTCACAGCGCCGGGTGATGCCGTCCTTGAGCTGGGAAGCGGAGCCGGTAAATTGGCCGCCATTTTGGCCCTCTATGATCGCAAGGTCAGTCTGCTGGATTACTCACAGGAAAATCATAATTATGCCAGGGCTCTTTTTGAGAAGTTAAATTTGTCCGGGCAATTCTATGAAGCAGATATTCTTAAAGGTTTGCCACTCCAAGCCACTCAAGTGGATTGGGTTTATAGCAGCGGCGTTTTAGAACATTTTTCTGCCAAGGACATGCAGATGGTTGTCAATGACAGCCTGCGGGTTTGCCGTAAGGGCGTTTTGTGTCTTGTTCCTAATGCCAATGCGTTATTTTACCGCGTCGGCAAATACAAGATGGAACAGAATAAGACCTGGGTTTACGGCCTGGAGACGCCGCAATTTACGATGAAACTTTTTTTTGAATCAGCGGGGTTGGTCAATATTAAAGAATACAGCGTCGGGGCTCACCATGCCTTAAAGTTTTGGGGAGAAAAATTTCCGGAAATCAGCGGTTTTCTAGGCAGTCTGAGCCTTGAAGAGTTACACCGTATGAATCAGGGCTACTTGCTTTTAACCTATGGGGAAAAGGCCCGATAGACCGTTGGTAGGAAAAATGTGTGTCAGCAGAAAATCTTTTTAACCTTATGAATGAAAATCAAGCCTCGCTTGTGAGTATCATTTTGCCGACGTATAACGGCCAAAAGTATCTGCGGCAGTCGATTCGCAGTTGTCTTGAGCAGTCTTACCAGAACTTTGAGTTGGTCATTATTGATGATGCGTCTGTGCCTGAAGTGCGTGCCATTGTGGATTCTTTTGGAGATGCCCGGGTCCGGTATGTTCGCAATGACAAAAATCTTGGTCTTGTGATGAGTCTGAATAAGGGGTTTAGTCTCGCCAAAGGGAAGTATTTAACGTGGACTTCGGATGATAATTATTACGCTTCAAAAGCGATCGAGATCATGCAGAATGCGCTGGCGGATAATGCGGCTGTCAGTTTCGTTTATGCCGGATATCAAGTGATCGATAATGACGGTCATCCGTTAAGGCGAGGACGCGTTGAGACTCCGGAAGAACTTGACCAGGACAACTATATCGGGGGATGTTTTCTTTATCGTCGAGAAGTCTATGAGACAATCGGAGATTTCAATGCCGAAGCCTTCTTGGCGGAGGATTACGAATATTGGTTGCGTATTCGAACCAAATTCAAGATGAAGAAACTGGATGAAGTTCTCTATTTTTATAGAGCGCATGAACGCAGTCTCACGGCCGTGCACTCCGAGGCCAAGGTCCAAATGCAGGTCGAGCGGATTCGGGAAAAATTCATTGCGCCTTGGAAACGACACTATTTTCGTGGAAAAAAGTATTTCTACAATGGGCAAAAACGGAAGTCATGGACAGAGCTGTGGCTTTCCGTTGTTTTAAATCCCTTTTATTACGAATCTTGGCGTTTAATAGGGCTTTTGATTGTCAGTCCTCAAATCGCTGACTCGATAAGAAAACTCAAGTCACGTTGACCAAAGTTATGTGCGGCATTGCTGGATATTATTTAAAACGAAATCATCTGCATCCCACCAATAAAATTACGGCGTTGCTGGATCCTATTCGATCACGGGGGCCGGATGACGAAGGCGTTTGTCTGATTTCTACCGAGAAGAAGAATTCTAAACTTTATAGGACGGACAGGACTGTTTCGTCGCTGACCGATCGATACCCGTCGTTTACAGATCGTTCGTCATTGATTGAACATGATCTCGCTTTGGTCCACACACGTTTTGCCATTATTGATTTGTCGGTCGCAGGTCACCAGCCTTTTGTGACTCAGGATGGCGGTATGGTTCTGATCTTTAATGGCGAGATTTATAATTACCTCGAGCTTAAAGAGGAGTTAAA
>JAEUSC010000194.1 GCA_016789035.1 Candidatus Omnitrophota bacterium | reverse complement strand
AGTCCGATGCATTTCTTTTCTTGCTCGTTAGCGTCATCAGGCATGACAATATCCCATGAGCAGGAACGAATTGGATTCTTGTGCGCTTTTAGAATCATACCAATTTGTTCATCGGACTTAGACATCTGGCGGTAAATCATTGAGCCATTACGACCCTGCAACTCAAGAATGTGTTCCGTTGTTCTGCTAGGACCATTGCTTCCAAAACTAGCGACCCCGCTATCGCCCAATTTAACTCTTTTAATTGCCATGTCAAACCCCAATTCTCCCCTGTTTTATAATGCGGGCCCGATCTGCTGCCGCCCGCGTTGATATTGTTGGCGTCTTTACTGCTGTCTGACGTTCAAACAATTGCTTGGCCAGTTCCCCGTTGGTTGTCTTCCATTTATGCGTCAACATCTGCGCTAGATCAAAATATGTTGGTGATTCGCCAATTTCCTTTTTTACTTCGTCTTTTGGCCTTATGCGAATTTTCTTCTCATCTATGGAGTAACGCATTGCCAATACGTGACGCTGAAAATCGGGATCATGAGTTATGGTTATTTCTTCGTTTCGTAGCGCCTCACGAAACAGCCAACCAGCCTCTGACCTTTTGTTAAATGCTTCCAGCAAACCGTACGTGTTAACCGGAGGGCTTCCGGCATAGAACAAATCAGGTTCAAACTTCAGACGACTTAATCTCAAAGCTGTTGCCGCTCCAACGCCGATCGGGTCAACGATTAAATCACCGCGCTTAACAAAATGCTCTTGGGCCCGTTGGTATCCTAAATCTCCTGAATAATCGGGATCCTGCTTATCGTATGATTCCCACCATCCCATATGATTCCCGTGCATGAATCCGAATCCCGTTGCATCATCACCTTCCCAGGCCGGGTCAATTGCTCCTATCGCTCGGATAAGCGGATCGATCTCTGGTTGTGGGGCAATACACTGCTTATACCACTCATATTGAACCAACTGGTTTGGGATCTCCGAATAATCCCAATTGTTCTGCACGTATCTCCGGTATTCCTCGGGCGGTAAATCCTCAAGCTGTTTAACGTATTCTCTCCCTGCTGCCTTTTCGGCGTCCCTCTTGTCAAACTGCATAAAGAAATACTCTGGTGGAAGAGTATTGTTTATGAAATTGTCATAGAACACTTCCTTGACCCATCCTAAGGAAGGGTTCAAGTTGAGCAGGATAAAAGCCGGACATTTGTGATTATTCCAGCGCCCGATTCGTGTCTTTAAAATCTCAAAATATCTTCGGTCAATCTGATTGGCTTCTTCGATCAGCGCACCTGTCAGCTCAAGACCTTTTACGTTATCAAGGTCCGGGTCTTTTGTCGGATCAGCCCAAATAAAAAGAATATCGCTACCATTTGGATATCGTGCAGACATGTCGACAATGACCGAAGAGTTTACGGAACGTGACAACATCTTCACTTTATTGAACGTAGGGATTGAGGTCAGCTTCAGGTTCTTTTCTGACTTACGAATGACCGCAAACCTCAACCCGGATATCTTCTTCGCCAAATAATGCAGATCGCCGATTGTTAAAACGCTTTTGCCGGACCCAGCAGTCCCGGCAGCACATAAATACTTATAACTTCCTGAAAAGAAGGCCTTATTGAATAAACTCTGCCGATGAGTGAGTCCGAAATTCATTAGTATTCATTAAGCGCAATCGAGGTTAAGAATCATCCATGTTATGCGGTTTCCGTGTCTTTTTTCTTACGTTTAAATCCGAAGAATTCATCACAGAATTCGTCGTCATCGGCATCACCGATTACACCAACGACCTTATCACGCCATTGCTTTTGTTTACGGTTCTTAAGCCAAAAGATGCAGGACGTTGAATCTGGCGGGAAAACAACCTCTTCCTCTGCTTGCTCAAGATGTGAACCCGCTTCCTTGCCATCACTTACCACAAAGTTCTTTCTATATGTCGTTCGATAACCCTTGGCGCGCTCATACAAAGATCGTTCCACAACATGGTCGGCCTCATCCTTCCAATCCTTTAGGGACTCGGAAAATCCAGAGTGCTTCTTTTTCCATTCATGAAAAGTGTCCTGGTTTATTTCGAGGAAATCAGCAATTTCTTTGTCGGTGAAACCTTTGAGAACAAGCTTCTTTACCTGATTCAAATTAATCGAATCAAACTTTGAAGGCCTGCCGTTCTTTTTTTTGGCGATCGTTTTCTTTTTCATGACATCTGCACAGTGCCTTTACCACTCAGGACTTGATTGGCCATGTGTCTAAGCCTGGAAAGCTCTTTTTTCATGTCTACTTCATCGTGCAAAGGAATGTTCTCTTCAGCTCTTTTAATCAAGGACAAAGCATTTCTGGGATTGTTTAAGACCAGGGCCACGTTTGTCATGAGAACAAGCATGTCGAAATCATTTGGATTTTTTTTGAGGCCTTTTTTCAATTGATAAAAGGCAGAGAACGGAT
>JAEUSC010000180.1 GCA_016789035.1 Candidatus Omnitrophota bacterium | reverse complement strand
TCCCTGGATCGATTACATCATGATTGGCGAGGCCGAAATCACCATGGAAGATTTAATCAAGAACTTGAATTCAAAAATGCCCATCAATGAACGCGACATCCCAGGGCTGGTGTCCCGTGATGCTGGAAAAAATATTGTCGTTGGTCCGCATCGCGAACTGATTCCGGACTTAAACACATTGCCGATGCCGGCCTATGATCTGTTTCCGATGGATAAATATGTCGGTCACACATATTGGAAGCCATTTGCGGAGCTCATGACATCCCGCGGCTGTCCCGGCAAATGCCATTTTTGCTATGAATGGGCGCTTTATGATTCCAGAACCGCGGTTAAGGATTTTACGTCCTGGCGCGGGCTCAAAGGCAAGCGCATTGTCGATGAGCTGGAACTGCTCGAAAAGAAGTATGGCATTACCACGGTGGTATTTCAGGATGATGCCTTTAATACGGACACTCAGGCCATGATTGAGTTTTGCGAAGAGAAGCTCAAACGCGGCAATCAAATTAAGTGGGTTTGCTTAGGAAGGGCCGACCAGTGGATCAGCCAGCATGAGATCATTCCTTTGATGCGAAAGGCCGGGTTATTTCTGGCCTTGACGGGTGTGGAAGTGGAGGATGACATGTCCCTGGCAAAAACAGGTAAAGGCGTCACTATCGAACAGATCCGCCGCACCATCCAGATTCTGCGTGAAAATAACATCGGAAGTGTCGGAACCGTGTTGGTTGGATTGAAGGAAGATACCGAGGCCAAAATTAAAGAACGCTTGCGTGTGGCTGATGAAATTGATCCCGATATCTTTGCATTGGATTATTTAACTCCTGTACCCAACTCTCCGGATTGGCGTTACGGAATTAAAAAAGGGTGGTTTGACCCGGACAAAATCGATCTTAAGACGTGGGATTTCCAGCATCCTGTGATCCCGACAGATTTTTTAACCGTTGAAGAAGTCGGCCGGTTAGGCGCCTGGTGCATGCGCGAATATTATTCCAAGCCGGAACGCATTCATCGCATTTTCAGCAGCGACTACGATCTGGAAGTCAAAATGTGCGTGAAGGACTTTATGAGTAATATTGCCAAATGGGAAGCCAATTCCCGGACGCCGGCAACCGTGAAGTAATTTTAAGAGGTACAGACTTAGTAAGCGAGGAATACAATGCTAAACACCCAAACCGAACTTCAGTGGGAGCCTACAGCGCTCGAGAAATATAATAAGATGCTAACGCGCATTCCCGTTTTTCACAGGGACATCGCCCGTCAGGTGGTCTTAAAGAAAGCCGGGATCAATGCCAAGGCCAGGGGGTCGGCGCATATTAACGAAAGTGATCTGACACAGGCATTTGTTTCAGAAGTGCCTAAGGCATTCTACAGTTTAATGGTCCGCATTATGGATGAGGTCGGACTCGACTATAAGAAGTATCACTCGTGAGAGGATCAATGTTATGAAAATTGCTGTGATAGGAGCAGGAGCGATTGGTTCGGTTGTCGCGGCCTATTTATCGAAAGCCAAGCAGGATGTTGTTTTGGTTGGCCGCGCGGATCACGTGAATGCTGTGACCAAAAACGGGTTACTGATCAAAGGTATTCGCGGGGAGGAGCGTTTCGATATCAAGGCCTTAACCACGCTTGATCAATATTATGATTTGGTCATCTTTGCCACCAAAACACAGGATCTGGAAGAGGCTTATCAGCATAATTCTGCCTTTCTGGAAGATCGCTTGATCTTGACTACTCAAAACGGTGTTCAGGCCGATAATATTCTAAGCGGACATTATGACCGTGAACGAATGATTAGCAGCATTGTCATGTTCGGTGCCACCTACATGTGTCCGGGAGAGGTGATCTTTAATTTTGAAGGCCCCTGGATCATCGGTAAACCATTTATGCCCAACGATCCTACGGTCCATCGCATCGCTGAGATTTTCGCGCAGGCGTTTTCGGTCAATGTTTCCCATGACATCATGGGAATGAAATGGCTTAAGCTTTTTATCAATTTCAATAATTGCATTCCGGCTTTAACCGGAAAATCCATGCAGGAAACATTTGCGGATTTGGATATGTGTCGGTTTAGTCTTCTGTTGTTAAAAGAAGGTTTAGGTATTGTACAGACGGCAAAGATTGAATTGACATCCCTGCCGGATTTTCCGACAGAACGGACGTTAGGTTTAGCCGCCATGCCTTTAGAGCAAGGGGCGGCGGTCATTCAGAAAGTTCTCACGGGACTCAGCCGAGAGCCTTTGTACGGATCTATTTTGCAAAGCATCCTGCGCGGAAAAACCAGTGAAATCGATTTCATCAACGGTGAGGTTGTACAGTTGGCGAGTCATCTGCGGATCCAGGCGCCCTTAAACGAAAAGATTGTTGAGATGGTTCATCAGGTTGAGCGCACAGGGAAATTTCTTACATTTGATGACATTAAACAGATTTTTCTTAAACAGCCCATTGGTTAATAAAGGAGATCCGTTGAGCGATCAAATTTTGAATCTCAAATCTGCAAATTTTAACGAGCGTTCATTGGGTCTGCTTGTACATGCCCTTCCGGTTTCGCTGTTAATCATATATTTTTCTGTCGTGCTAATGACGTCTTTTTCGTTTCAATGGAAAGTAGTTTTTGCCTGCGTGGGGGTTGTGTTAATGATTTGGGTTCCGCTGATGATCTGGCTAAGAACACGGAAGGCTTCCTTATTTCTAAATGGTCATGGGAAAGAAGCGGTCACCTATTATGTTAATATGACGCTTTTGTTTTTGGCGACCCTTTGGGTGGCGCTTGTTAGTTTTCTTTTCATGAATAGTGATTCATTTTATGCCGGAAATGCTTCTTCCTCATTTTTATTTTCACTGGTGAATCTCATTTTTCTCGCAAGCTGTCATGCCGTTGTTATTTTGGTTTTGTATATTCCTGTGGCAGCCATGTTTGGAGGTATTCTGGCCTTGTTGGGAAAAGATGTCCAATACCCGTTTGTATTACGCTTTATGCACTGGAAGCAGGCAAAGAGAATTCGATGAAAGACTATCAGGATCCTAAAGTTGTTGATGCAACCCTTGTGGTGGATGAAGAGAGCCGCCGATGGGCCATGTTTTGCCATTTGTCTGCGCTTATAGGGTTGCTGATTCCGTGCGGGTCCTTGATCGCGCCTGTCATTGTCTGGCAAGCGAAGAAAGAGGTTTCGTCATTTGTCGATCAGCAGGGAAAGGAAAGCGTCAATTTTCAAATCACTATGCTGATAATTTTTCTTTTGTGTTTCTTGCTTAAGGTGATCTTAATTGGCTTTCTCTTGGCCG
>JAEUSC010000178.1 GCA_016789035.1 Candidatus Omnitrophota bacterium | reverse complement strand
CAAATGTACAGGTGGAATAGACAAGAGTTCCCCCCGGTTTAAGAAGACGACAGGCATTTAATAAAAGCCCTTTTTGCTTATGGGCCATTTCCTTTATTTTTCTGAGGCTCCAGTAACCAAATGTTTTTGCGTCAGACATTTTGAATCTCGCCTCTGAGGAGCAAGGCGCGTCCACAAGGATTCTGTCAAACAACTCAGAACTTCGGTATTTTGCACCGTCCAAACACTTCGGGCGCGCCATTTCTACCCCATTCAAAGCTAAAACCGCTTTCAAACGATAAAAACGAGGGCGTACCGAATCAATGGCCACTATCTCTCCCTCATTGTTCATCAATGCTGCTATTTGAGTTGTTTTGCTTCCCGGGGCGGCACACAGGTCAAGCACCCGTTCGCCCGGCTTTGGATCAAGGACAATCACAGGAAGCATGCTTGATAGACCCTGGATGTAGAGATTCCCTTGAGAAACCCAATCAAGCCTGGACACTTCGCTGGGATCCACATCGTTGAAGATAAAAACTTCGCTGCTCCAAGAGATCTTCTGAAAGGACAGTGAGCTATTGGAGAAATATTCTATAGCTTTATCCGTACTTGTTTTGATCGTATTGACACGAACACTGCAAACTTTCTGCCGACGAAAACTTTCGATAACCAACGGATTATTCTCAAGTTTAATGATCGCCTTAAGCCTGTCTAAAAAGAGATCCGGAAATTCGCCGGAAGGATGGACATTTCTCATAGAATTAATATTCAAAATCCTCTGGAGATTTAATTGTACGTACGAATTTTTTATAATATACTATATTCACTTAAGAATATGAATGTAAATCGTGCCCAATCTATATTAGAACTTGTCGCTATGATCATGTTTATAGCGTCGGTCATTTTTATCGGCGGTCCCACAATTATACGAGGGGTGAACGCCCACTTTAAAATTTGGGATGAAAGCGTTCAGGATTCGTTCAGTGATCCTCTCCACCAGGCTCCTATATCCAGCGTCAACGGTATCCCAACCAACTGTGTTTGCGATACTCCCATTGGCGGCCCTGGCACACGATGCAGCCTTGGACCTTGCCCCAACACTCAACGTTTAGTTACAACTCTTTGTAATCCTGTAGGATGCGGAACAACCATCGGTATTACTGAGGAACAGTGTATTGATGACCCGGCTTGTTGTGATATCTATCGCGATACAAGTGTTTGCGGAACCGGCGGTGCGGCCCCCGATTGCCCTGTAGGCCAACGCGTTACCCAAAGACTTTGTGGTTCCGGTATTTCTCGCTTTGGCTGCCGTCCAGACAGCGCCGGTACGCAGATTGATGGCAATGTCTCATGTACTCCGCACTGTATTGGCACTTTTAACTTGAATGAAACTGAAGCCGCAAGTCGGCCCAGCGTTCCTATCATTTGTCCTGGAGATAATGTGGGGCCTTTTGGAGGTCCCTTTATTCAAGATGCGTCGGGCGTTGGAATGGCCTTGACATTTGTAGGAGGAGATGTTTTCGAATGCAATCATCCGCCCGCGCCGGGACCTAATAAAAAATGTGAGGTCTACTGCATTCCCAGTTATCGTCCTTGGGTAGGAACTTGTGTTCCCGCCTATTCTTCCCCCTTCAATGTTGCCGGTGTTGTGGTAAGCTCACTGCCTCCTCTAGAAGCCGGCAGGGTAAATGCTAATGATCAAAGCATAACACCGTATTGTTTTCCCAACCTTCCCACCGGGGTCACGATCAAAGCTGGCACGGTTGCCGGCGGTCCGGGATGCTTTAACGGTAACCCCTCAGGATCCACCCCCGGAAGACAGTGCCAAATTGTTGGATGGTAAGTTTTTGTCTTCTTCCAGAAGTCCTTCCCTGCAAAAAAATCTTACATCGAAAAATCTGATTGGTGGCGTCGATCATATCGTCTTTGATCAGCGCATATTTCAAATTAAATGGAACGATTCTTCTAAAATTTGCCGTTTCTTCTCGCTGGGAGATCTTATTGAATTTAAGCAAGAGCGCAATGTGGTTGTCTCTCATTCTAATTTCTTCGCGTATGCCCGGACACACAAAGGTCGTTATGCCTTTAAATTTTATCCGCCAGATTCTCAAGACTTGATTCTTCACGAGTTGACCGTTAACCGGCTGCTGCGAAGTCATCATTTTGCGACACCGGCCATGTATACAAACAATCGTGAAATACCCTTCTTTCCTTGCGCAGGAAAACTCACTACCTGCTATGAATTTGTTGCAGGAGCTCCAGCCTGGGAGAAAATCCAAGATAAGAATATTGTTCGCCAGCTGATAGAAAATATTTATTTACTGAAAGAAATTTTAAGATCAGAACCGAAATTCTGCTGGACTTGCCAGGAACCTCTCTTAACGGATGCTCTTCTTCCCCTTTACAAATCGGTGTTGCATAAATCCTCCTTGGAAGAATCTAAAATCATTGATGTTTCGCTGCGGCAAATCTTAAAGACGGGCAAAGACCATACTTTTAAATCGCAATGGCTTCATAATAATACGACCCTAACAAACTTTATCTCTAAGAGGAAAACCATCTTTAGCCTGGATTTATCTCACGTCCGTAAAGATTATGCGCTATCAGACCTTTCGGCATTAATCATA
>JAEUSC010000151.1 GCA_016789035.1 Candidatus Omnitrophota bacterium | reverse complement strand
CTCCCGGCGGGAGGTCTTCAAAAACAACTGTTCCCGCAGAGGACATTTGCGATTCGATTTCTTCATTGTCTTCATAAAGAATAAAGAGCGTTGGATCGATCGGCTGATTTGCGTCCACCGTGGTAAACTCGGCCTTGAGCGTATGACATCCGTTTGGCGTACGGCTGGACTCCACAACACAGCGCATGTTGCGATAAGCTGTTTCAATGACAACCGTTGACGGATTTGCATTGCCGTCGGAACGAAGGACCTTATGCGGCTCCATCCAGGGCGCAAAAAGAATACGACCCGTAGTCTGCGCCGCGCTGTACGCACCTTCAGAGATTCTAAGAAGAATACTTCCTATGTGATTTTCCCAAGCTTGTTTGATCAGTTCACGCGCCGATGCAATAAGCGGCCGCGGCGTTGCCATCTCTGTTCTCTCATCCGCGTTGACGTCCATAAGTGTTTGCAGCAACTCGCGGCAGACCGCACAGCCGTGGGCGTGGGCCTCAACGACGGCGCGCTCTTGCGGTGACAAAAGACCCTGAGTCCACAGCGTCAATGTTTCATCAGACAAGCAATTCATATTTTGATTGAACGGGCGATCATCCATCATATCCGTCTAAACCTCCCCGTTCCTGTGCCGCCATAAGTCGCAGTTTGTCGATCAGACGTTTCTTGCGGACATAAAAATAATCCAAAGAAATTTTGAGGTTTTTGGACATTTGCTCAGGTGTCATCTCACCAGCAATCACAAGCTGAAAGAATTCCCTTTCTCCTGGGTTCAAACGGGTGATAAACCGTTTAAGACTTTCTTGCCGGTCCTGTTCAATAAGTGAGCCGGGACTTTCGGGACCTTGCCGAAGCGCCGGAAGACTGGCCAATCCCTTTACCGCATCCGGTGCGTCCTCATCCAAACTGACCGTTGGGCGGACCTTACGAAGAAAGTCCACGGTCCGCCGGACCGTCACCGTCCGAAGGTAATGTCCCAATTGACAACCGTTTCGTCCCTCAAATTTTTTTAGGACTCGACATTCCTCTTCAAGCAGCAAGAGAAAGACATCATTATGAAGATCTGCCAAAACATCCGCCTGACGCGGGTATCCATAACGCTCAAATGTTCGAATCACGGCATCATAAATAAGGTGAGAATATCGCGCCACAAACTCATCCCACGCATTCGCATCCTTGGCTAAGCAACGTTGGATAAGTTCGTAATCAGCGGGGTTCATGGGCATCCATCAATTCCAAGCCTCGGATTCTTGTTTGAAGATGGGCCAGCCGTCTGTCATAGATCATCTGTGCGCCGGGAGAGAAAACAGAACGGCATAACTTCGACTCTTGAGAACTGAGTCCGAGCACAAAATCCGGAGCACTGGTTTTGATTTTCTCCAACAAGGAATCCTGGGGCGAAAGACAGGACAGGTATTGATGGTCCTTTAAACATTGCGTGTCCGACTCTGCTGAATGCGAGGAGCCAAGTTCAATATCATCGTAATAATAGGTTCCGTCCCAATAATTGAAGAATTCAATTTTATCCACACGATGAAGGTTAAAATCTTTCGGCAGCTGACTAAAAAGAATGGTCACCTGGGTCCATTGTCGGTAACGTGCAGGACCAATGGTCCACACCCCCACGCCTTCGGCCTTATAATTGCCCTGATCAAAAAACTTGATCATGGCGGTATGATCACCCGCAGCTGAGGGATCGGCCCAAATCCAGAATGTGATGCGGTCATGACATTCCGGCATAAAATTCACTTGATAGGTCTGCAGCTGCGCCGGGACAGCCCCGCCCGCGTGCACATGTTCACCGGCCGGAATCGTTATCTTCCAGGAATATCGGCCAGAATAAACAAAGGGCTTAGCGTCATTTAACTCAACAACGGCCCCGTTAAAGCCCCAGCCGTACTCAGCCTCAGACCCTTTCGCCGCATGGGCAGACGGCGGAGTTCCGTTATTCTGTTCGAAGTTTTGGTAAACAATGGCACTGTGCGCGCTGGACATATAAAGAAAATAAATGACAACCAAGCAAAGAATTTCTCTCATATCAATAACCGATTCCAGTCCGGTGTGGATCAAAGGGTAATTGAGTCATCCCAATATTATCGCTAAATAAAATAGAAGTAAATTTATATTACAGACGTATGTCTGGCATAAATCTTACAAACAAAACTAAAATTTTGTAGAAGCTAACTTCATAGTGAGAAAAATAGAGCAGGTTTCTCAATAACGCAACCGTCTTTGCTGTGCATAGACGGTCTTAAGGAGGATAGAAAGAGGGACACAACGGCTAATAACATAAATCAGCTTATTTTTCCACCCAGCGATCACCACAGGCTTTTGACGCAAAACCGGCCCGAAAATCTGCTGAGCCACAGTCTTGGCCGACGGCAAGTGCGCTTCGGTGTCTTTGCGGCGGTCATGGCCAAAGGCACTTTGCTGAAATTCACTTTTAAAAGGTCCGGGGCACACCGTGGTTATTTTGATGCCCGTCTTACGCATTTCGTAATTTAAGGCGGCCGAAAAGGAAAGCATATCGGCCTTGGCGGAGAAATAGACCGACATCAGCGGTCCCGGAAAAAAGGCGCCCAACGACGCAATATTAACCACCTGCCCGTTCCTGTTTAGCTTCATGTCCGCGAGAACCCATTGCGTCAGACACAAGGCCGACAGCACATTGATCCGATACATCCGCTCAATCTTAGAAAATTCCATCCCAAGAAATTCGCCATAAACACCGATTGCTGCGTTATTGACCAGAACATCAATGAGGATATGATTTTGCCGGGTTGATTGGATAATCTTCTGGCAACCCGCAGGATCTTCCAAGTCGGCCTCAACAGCAAGGACTTTCGTACCGAACCTTTCCTCGAGATCGTATTTCAATTTCAGCAATCGATCTTTGCGGCGAGCAGTAACCACCAAATTGCGGCCGCTTTCGGCATAAAGCGTTGCCAACTCCAGGCCCAACCCCGCGGAGGCACCGGTGATGAGCACACGCTTGTCGTCACTTAACATATCCAACCTGCAGAGAAATGATGCCCATCATGTAGCTGTAACTTTTAATCTTTTCCATACCGCTCTCCTGCATGAATGCCGTCAATGTTTTGGGATCCGGAAAAAAACGGTTGGATTCCGGCAGATATTTAAATGAGTTGCATTCCTGCCGGTGAAAAACATGCTTTCCCAGAAACGGCATGAGTGTTTCAAAATATGATTTATAGACTGTCTTGCCTAATAATCCCTGTGGCTTTCCCAGATCAAGAACCGCAATCACCCCTCCGGGCCGGGTTACCCGGATCATTTCACGGATCCCGTGGCGAAAGTCCGTCAGGTTACGCAGTCCGTAGCCCATCACACAGGCATCAAAATGACGGTCGCTAAACGGCAGGCGCATGGCGTCCGCGTACCGAAATTCGATATTCGGATAGTTTTCCGATCTTTTCCTGGCCACCTTTAGCATTTCTAGAGAAACATCTGCACCAACAATGTAACAATTCAAAAATCGTTTGGCCAAAAGTAACGCCATGTCCCCGCTGCCTGTGCAGATATCCAAAATCAGATCACCGTCAGACACAGGGATATGATCAACAACACTGTTTTTGTACTTCGTATGCATTCCCAGAGTTATGACTTCGTTGAGATAGTCGTATTTCGGGGCCAGTGCATCAAAGAACTTACGATTATACTCGGCCCAATTTTCCGCACTGAAATGACGATCCAGACCGGCACGCTCAACCAATTCTCGTTTGTGATTGTCCTTTAACATAAGGCTTCCTTTCCATCGTTCCATTGCGTGACCGCACCAAAGGCCGTCAAACCGGCTCCGAACGCAAACACACCCACCACATCACCGCTTTTCAAATTGTTTTTTTCCAGAACATTTTTTAAGACATACAAGACACTGGGCGATGACATGTTCCCATAATCAGCCAAAATCTCGCGGGAACGTTTGAGCGTCCCGCTGGCCAAAGTGCTTTCAATTTCATCAAGAATTTTTCTCCCCCCCGGGTGGACAGCAAAATGATCAATCGGCCGGCCTGACTCTTTGACCAACTGTTGATGGATGCGGTCAAAGGCCCGGGCCGCGATCAACGGAACTTGCTTGTCCAGCACATTAAGCAGCCGTCCATTTTTCGTAATATATCGAAGCTCATTGCGGTACTGCGGCCAAAGCAATGATTTAAAATTTTGAAGTTCCAGTCCGCGCGTGACGTTTTTATTTGTCAACAAACAGGCGGCCGCACCGTCGCCAAAAATGGAGTTAGAGATAATCAGGTCTATGTCCTCAGCCCAATACGATGTGGCCGTACAGATCTCAACGGCTAAAACCACCACATTGGATTCCGGATGAAGCTTCAAGAACTGCCAGGCCGCCTTCAATGCCGGCAATGCCGCGCCGCATCCTGTCCCCA
>JAEUSC010000015.1 GCA_016789035.1 Candidatus Omnitrophota bacterium | reverse complement strand
TGGACGGACACCGCCGTGCGTGCAGCGCATTGTGGAAAGCGGTATTGCCAAGGTTGTTGTTGGTATGAAAGATCCTAATCCTTTGATGGATGGTAATTCTGTGGCACTGCTGCGAAGAGTGGGACTGCAGGTTGAAGTTGGTTATTTGACCAAGGAGCTCGAGAAACTCAACGAGGTTTTTATCAAATATATCCGAAAGAAAATTCCATTTGTCACAGCAAAGATCGCTCAAACTTTGGATGGCAAGATCGCCACGGTCACTGGCGAATCCCAATGGATTACCTCCGAATCCACCCGTGCGTTTTCTCGTCGGAGGCGTGATGAGTTTGATGCAATCATGGTGGGTGCCAATACGGTCATGTCGGACGACCCGGGTCTCAGTCCCTTTCATCAGAATAAGCGTCTAAGAAAAGTGATTGTTGATTCTGTGTTAAAGATTTCTCCAGACGCCCAGTTGTTTAAGCATGTTGAACCGGCTGATGTCATTCTTGCCACGACTAGGAAGGCTAGTGCTTCCAAGATAAAAGCCTTTTTAAAGCAGGGAGTGACTGTCTTGGTGGCTCCGCTGTTAGATCCCTCAGGCCGAGTGCCTTTGCAGTGGTTAATGAGGGAGTTGGGGGCGATGCAAATTGCGTCTGTTCTCATTGAAGGTGGCGGGCGATTGATTGGGAGTGCATTGAAAGAAGGGGTTGTTGATAAGATGTCTGTTTATATAGCCCCTAAAATTATGGGCGGTCAGAATGCTGTCTCCGGTGTTTCTGGACTAAACATCAAAAATGTATCTGATCTCATTGAGCTTGAAGACACAACACTCACGCCTTTAAAGGAAGATTTTTTGCTGGAGGGGTATGTTCACAGGAATCATTGAAGAGATCGGCACTGTTGAGAAAATACGAAAAGAGAAGAACTTGGCCGTTGTCATGATCAAGGCGCCCAAGATTGCACGTCAAGTGTCTTTGGGGGAAAGCGTGTCAGTTGATGGTGTGTGTTTGACCGTCACCAAGGTCGATAAGAGCGTTCTTTCTTTTGATATGATGAAAGAAACCCTTAGTGTTACAACTTTAGGGGATCTTAAAAAGGGAGTTAAAGTCAATCTGGAGCGGGCGTTAGCTTTGGGGGGGAGATTTTCCGGACATTTGGTCACCGGCCATGCGGATGGAAAAACCAAAATTTGTGATATTATTCAATTGAAAAATTATGTGGAGTTTCAGTTGACGTTGCCGTCGGAGATCAAAAGGTACATCGTGCCGAAAGGGTCTATTTGTTTAGATGGGGTCAGTTTGACGGTTGGGAATGTTTCTTCTGACAGGTTTTCGATTTATTTGATTCCGTTTACCTTGAATGCAACAACGATGTCCTTGAAGAAAGTTGGAGACTTCATAAATATTGAGGCGGACATTCTTGCTCGATATATTTTAAAGTTTAAACAATAGTCTGGAGTGTTGCTAATGAAGAAGCGAGTTGTAATCACGGGGATTGGAATCATCTGCGGTAATGCTAAGGGACGCGAAGATTATTGGCAGGCGATTAGAGAAGGTCGTGTTGGTTATCGTCCGATCACTTTTTTTGACACCGCATCGTATCCCGTCAAAATGGCGTGTGAGATCACAGACTTTGATGCCAAGATTTATATGGGGCCTAAGGGACTGCGGACGCTAGACAGAAGCATTATGTTGGTTGTCTCGGCCGCGAAACTTGCCATCCAGGACAGTGGTTATACCGTCACTCCGGAAAATACGGATGATACCGGCGTTGTTATCGGAACAACGTTAGGCAGTGTTAAAAGCATTGCAGATTTTGATACCATCACTTTACGGGAAGGTCCACGCGCTGTTAATCCCGCATTATTTCCCAATACGGTCATCAATTCCCCCGCCAGTCAAATCTCCATATGGCACAAGATTGCGGGGTTCAATACCACACTCTCTACGGGATTCTGTGCAGCCATGGATGCGTTGCAATACGCATATGACTTTATCCAATGGGACCGTGCGCATATGATTTATGCCGGCGGTGTTGAAGAGTTCTGTCTTCAAACGTATCTGGGTTTCAATGCCATTAAATATTTGTCGGGGGCCAAGGACGGGGAAGGCTTTGTGAATTGTCCATTTGATAAACGTCGCAATGGAATCACGCTGGGAGAAGGTGCTTGCGTGATTGCTGTCGAGGAATATGAACATGCTAAGGCGAGGGGCGCAAGAATCTTGGCGGAGATTGTAGGTTTTGGTTATGCCTTTGATCCGTTTAAGATCCATAAATTCAATCCTCGCGGCACAGGGATGAAAGAAGCTATGACAGCGTCGATCAAGGATAATGCTCTTGAGCCCAAGGACATTGATTATATCTGTGCCAATGCCAATTCTACACAGGCGGCCGACAAGATTGAGACCGAGGCGATCAAAGACGTTTTCGGGGATGAAGCTTATCGGATTCCCATTAGCGCCATCAAGTCAATGGTGGGGGAGTGTTATAGTGTGACGGCTGCATACAATGTGGCGGCAGCAGTGGGTGCGATTAACGGCGGTTTTTTGTTTCCGACGGTTAACTATCGCGAGAAGGATCCGGATTGCGATTTGGATTATGTTCCTAATGAGGCTAGAGCGAAAGAATTAAAGAACGTTTTGGTTAATTGCTTTGGGCCGAATGGAAATAACAATTGCATGGTCCTTCGAAGATACGACGGAGATTAAATGAAAGACTTGCAATTTCTTAAGGGTCAGACAGCTATTGTTACCGGAGCGTCCCGTGGAATAGGAAGGGCGATTGCCTTAAAATTAGCGGATTTGGGTGCGAATGTGGCCTTTAATTTTCAATCCAGCTCTGAGCAAGCTCAGTCTTTAAAAGAAGCGATTGCGATAAAAGGTGTCAGAGTCTCCGGTGTTCAGCTGGACATCAAAGACTTTTCTAAGGTCAAAGAATGGGTTGAGGGAGTGCGGGCGGAATTTGGGGGCGTTGATATTCTGGTCAATAATGCCGGGATCATTAAAGACAAGGCTTTGATGCTGATGACGCATGAGGATTGGCAGGATGTTATAGATACGAATCTGACCGGCGTATTTAACGCAGCACGTGCGTGCATTGTGACGTTTATGAAACAAAGAAAAGGACAGATTGTCAATGTCTCGTCGGTGAGTGGCTTGATTGGCCTGCCGCGACAGGTTAACTACTCAGCAAGCAAAGG
>JAEUSC010000119.1 GCA_016789035.1 Candidatus Omnitrophota bacterium | reverse complement strand
CTTAATGACCATGGCCCTGATCCTGGATATCTCCCAGAAAGAACATTTAACCGTCAGTCTTTACGCTCCGGCCTCTGCCGTGCAATCTTATGAAACAGTGACGTGGGATTTTGCGCTCGTTCGGCAGGCCGCCGACCGAATTACGGATTTGATGCAGCGAAGCGCCCATGCACCGGTGATCAATGCCCTTGGAGAGCTCCAGGAGAATGGACAAATCCTGTTTGATTATCTGATCCCTTCCTCAATAAAGCCGCGGCTGCGTCAGGAAAAATCCACTGATCTGACGTTTTTGATTGATGAGAGTTTGGTCTTTATCCCTTGGGAATTATTATTCGACGGTCAGGAATTTGTTTGCCGCCGGTTTAATACCGGTCGTCGTGTGAAGACCAGTCAAAGTCTTAAAGGGAAGAAAGTCCGGCCGATTCATCAACCGTTATTGATGCATGTGATTGGTGACCCTCAAGGCAATTTGGATCAAGCCCGAAAAGAAGCGGTTTCTATTCGAGATAAGATATCTGCGTCTAAAGAAATCGTGGTGACCACCAAGACAAAAAACGTCTATAAACATTATCTGCAGAAAAATTTCTGCGCGTATGACATTTGGCATTATGCCGGACACGCGGATTTTGATACCGATAATCCTACCAACAGCGGATGGCTTTTGCGCGACGGAAAATTAACGGGTGAAGATTTTGCCACGTTGGGGGAAAGTGGACCTGCGCCGTCGTTGATTTTCATGAATGCCTGCCAGTCTGCTTTTTCGACTCATGCTGGGGAGGATGTTTATCCGGAGCGTGGGCTCTTTGGGCTGGCCAATACGTTTCTAATGACTGGTGGTCGGTTCGTCATCGGGACTTTAATCAAAGTTGCGGATGATTCGGCCTTAGAGATGGCTGTTTTCTTTTATCAGCATTTAACAGCCAAAGAAAATGTGGGAGCGGCGCTTCGCCGGGCGCGGGAAGAGTTTTTTGCCAGGCGGGGCAAAGACGATTTGACCTGGGCAGCATATATTTTGTATGGGGATCCTTCCGGAAATGTTTTTTATCCGTCACAGTTCGAGCTCGTACCGGCGTCGTCTCAACCGCCCGTTGGGAATTCCGCTGCGTGGTTTCGTCTCCCATTTTTGGTGGTGTTTATTGTCCTCTTGTGTGTTTTGCTGTGGATTGCTGGTCCTCGTGTCCTGGCTTGGCAGCAAAAGAATTGGGGTTCACGGTGCTTTTTGGCAGGAAATTTTGAGCAGGCGTCAGTTCACTATCAGCGGGCCTTGAGTTACGTTTCCAATGACGAACAGTCCGTACTGGGTTTGTATGAATCGTACGCTAAATCCGGGCAATACGGCCAGGCGATTATGGTATTAAAGAAGCTCATCTCTTTAGATGGATCCAAGCGTATAGACCGCCGGGCATTTGTTCTTAACAGGGCATTGGGCCATACGTACTATGCCTTAGAAAATTATTCTGCGGCATATGAAACGTTTTCAAGGATTGCGGATTTTGGCGGGCAGTCGATGAATGAACGACTGGTTACGTATGAATTTTTAGCCAATAGCGCGTCGTTGGCGCTTGATTTTCAGCAAGCGGACGAATGGTATCAGAAGGCTATTGAGCTATCTCAGGAGCTGTCCGTTTCGGCCGGTCGATGGCGGTTGATGATGGCCTGTGCGGATAATATCCGAATGGCCAATAATGATTTTAAGCCCGATTCCACATTGATGCTATCGAAGGCCGAGGAGATTTATCAGAAAGTTCTCACTGAAACGGATCTTGCATATCTCAAAGCGCAGGCGTACGAAAAATTAGGAGAATTGTTGGAATCCAATAGGGATTGGCAACAGGCCAGTCTCTTTTATCAAAAGGCTCTAACAGAATGGGAGAAGGTCCCTGAACCAGAATTGACGATGTCTCAGGTCATCGAGTGTTCGCGAGTCCAGTTGAATCTGGCGTCACTCTTGATTGATCCGCAACTGAAATTCAAGGAAGCCTTCGAGCATTTGAGTCGATTTGATTATGGGACGAGGCAGATACGTTCGGCCTTAAAGAACGCCCCACCCGCTGATTTGTCGGTCCACGCCTACCAAGAGTCAATCACCATATTATTACGGCGGTTTGAAATCCTCCTGACAGTTCTGGCCCAGAATGGGTACCAGAACAGTGACCTATATAAGGAAGCCGGCCGCATTTATGACCGGTTAATGTCCCAGTAACCGCCTTCCGTCCTCATTAGAAATTTTCAAGAATAATTGTTAGATTTGGCCGGCCCATGCGTCTAGTAGTGTGACAGGACTTGTGCCTTCATGCGTTAATTCATCATCCAATCTCAAAACTATCAGTGGGGAGAAATTATGCATCGTTTGCTTCGTATGGCCTTATGTGTTGCGGGATTGCTTGTGTCCGTGTGTCCGTTTAGTTTTGCCGGACTAATTTATCAGAATTTTGAGAATGGAAACGGTTCGGGTTCGAACGTCAGTGATTACGGTTGGTCTTCGGCTGAGGCCAAGGTCACTGTCGGGTTCTCAAGTGCATCAGAACCAGTCATTGGCGTGGGAAGATCCTGGAAAGTCATTAAGACCTCATTTCAGGACACCGACCAGGGAACGTATATTGCCAGTCAATTTCAGAAATGGGACACCAATTTAGAACCCCAGCGCCACGACCGTCTGACGTTTTGGGTTTACAATCTTTCCGCTTCAAATACCGATGACACGGTGGCTGTCCGCTTTTTTGATCAGGGGTTATATAAGAATTCCGGTTTTACCGTTTGGACAAGCAAAGCCGCCAAGCGCGGGGAATGGACCCGTCTGTCCATTATGTTTTCCCAACTGCCGAATGATTTTCAACTGGGAAGGATTGATAAGCTGCTTTTTATTTTCTATAACGCCGGGACGTTTTATTTAGATGATGTGCAGGCCGTGTCCGATGACCGGATTTATCAGTCCTTCGAACCGATCATTTATGAGCCTGCTATTTCCAATGAAGTTGATAAATATGGCTGGCCCTGGTTTGGGGAAGTCAATTTGCTGTTGGACGATCAGATCGTCAAAGAAGGCAAGCGTTCCTGGTGGCTCGATACTTTAGATGTAATGGG
>JAEUSC010000089.1 GCA_016789035.1 Candidatus Omnitrophota bacterium | reverse complement strand
CCATTATTCGTTACGTGCAGCTGGCCGGGGTGGAAAATAGTCTGGAAGTTCTGGCTCATCTCTACGAGTCTTATTTAAATCTAAATCTAAAACAAATTGCTGACATATCTGATATGAAGTTTGGTGAATTTTTAATGGATTCCCCGGAGGTCATTGTTAGTGGCGGTTATTGCGGCCAATGTCATTCCATATTATTCAGCGGGGTTGTCAAAAATGCCTACTTGGCGGGCGTTTCACGGGTGATTCATCTTGCCAAGGACGCGATCTACGGTCAGACCATAGAATTACGGCAAGAAAATATAGAAAGGACGTGGTATTTTGGGTCACTTAAAAGACCCCTCCTGGAATATGCCATTTATGAAAACGGTCGGCAAATTTTGAAAAACAGCAACCGTCCGCAGATCATCGTCAATATGTGGGAGACGTTGCCATATCAGCGGCCGCAATTATCCTTAAATCAAGAGGGTCCATCAGTTTCAAAATCATCGTCGAGTTCGATAGATGATGATAAAGACTCTTACTATCTTAATGCAGTAGAAATTGAGTTTGATAAAGCGAAAGAGAATTTCTCTGGTTTATATCGTAAATATGTTGATTTAGTAGGTGGTGAGGATGAAACTTTATTTTTGACGGATAGGATATTGATTAGAGGTTGTTCGCATCATGTCTTCGAGAAGAGTGTGGTATTTCAGTTTGCTTTCAAAAAGATTCGAAATGATCAAGCAGAGGCGATATTTGAGGAAAGCAGAGAGATGTATGAACAAAATAAATTGATTATTGAAAGCGTTAGGGGATTGCGAAGTAAGCATAAATCTTTATTTTATGGCATGGAAGCTTCCGATACGAAATTTGACTCAAGAAGTCGAGCATTAGATCTTGATAATGCAAGATTGTTGGTAAATGTTAAGGATCGGGAATTGTTTGATCGTCTTTTGCTCATGGAGGATCCGAGTTGGTATATTTTAGAAAAAATGAGAGATGTCAATGTTGTTCCTATTGATTCAGAATTTTTTAGATTAACGGGTGAAAGACCTGAAAATGATTGGGTAGAGAATCTATCGCAATTCTTTACTAGTAAGCAATTAGCTATTGAAAATCCTGTCAAGGTTCAACGATTAATTGCATTGCTCATGAGAATCAAATTTGAGTTTTATATTCCTGAGGAAAAGGAATTCACGGATATTTTCAATTCAGAAGAGTTGAATCAACTGGCTCAAGAGGCTGTAGATAATATGATTGAAATGAGGCAGATATTTCATCATCGCAGCGTATATATGTTTGAAAGGATTATAGAGATTGCCCAGAGCAATCCTGGGGCAAGTGTTTACGCTGCTGTTGGCACTCTTCACGCCTGGGACATGATTGAGATGGCCCGTCGATGGAAGAAGAGCCAGGGAGTCTCCCCCACACCGGGAGTGGAGGAGGTTAAAGGCCGTAAGACGTCGTCATCAAGTACTCATAAAATCACAACCGAAGTTATTCACCGATTAAGCGATCTCAATCAGCCGCTTGTCCATGACCTGTTGGGCAAGGTTGATTATTTCAAAACAAAGCGAGGCCGCGCGCCTGCATTCTTAGGGGGTAAGTTGTGGGCTGCCATTCGTCCAAGCGGTGACTGTGAGGTTCTCAGGCAGTATGCGTCTAAGGTCCGTTCGCGTTTGTTTCCAACGGAAAGTCAGGCGTTTCAGAGATATCAAGGGCGTGATCTGGAGCAATTAATAAATAACATGTCATCCTCCGTTACGGATGATAACCTCCGTGTTAATGAGCAGGATATTCTTAGTAAAGCGGTGCGCCTAGATCGAGAGAGGTTGATTTATTTGTGGCACACCGTTCCTTCCAATCCTCTGGGTTCACTTGCGTCCAATCAGTGTTGTTTGTTTAGTTCTGAGCATATTTCCAATCATATCCTTAAATTGGCTCAACAGGCCAATCGAAAAGTGAACATCCTGGAACATCAAACAAGGAAATTGCTGGGCTCCTATAGAGGGCATTATTTTAATGTGATTCTTTTTAAAGATTCCGGACGCAGCTATATCGTTGATACAACGTTTATTCAATTTTTTAAGAATGGACATAATTACGGAACAACAAATATGTCCTTAAAGGAAGCTTTGGAAAGGGCTGGGTTAGTTCAGGAGATCGTTTATTTGCTTTGGAATGGATTTGTTGATGTGACAGACAGTACAGTTGCTCTCTACAGTCACGCATTGGTCCAAGGAACCCCAGGACGAAATGCGATCAATAGGGATCGTTTCTTAATACGGTCAACAGCTCAAAAGGGGAATTCAAAAGAGGTGAGGGAGAGGGCTGAAAGGTCGGTTGAATTAAACAGAATCATTTATCCCCAAATTAAGCCGGAGAATGTCTCTGAGTATGTTCAAAAGGCGGTGGAGTCGGTTGGTTATAAATGGCCAGGGCCATCATCACCGGTAAAGAGTGAAAGCAGGAGACCGGCCGGACAAAATATAACGGGCAAGTATGCGGGCAGCAGTTCTGTCATCAGAAAATCTCAATACACGCAAACAAAGCAGATCGCCGGGCCGGGCTATTTTAATTTTTTAAAACAGTATCGCTTTTTTGAAACAAGCCGGTATATCCGTCACCAGGAGCGGCGCATTAAGTCTGCTCTGCTGGAGAAGGAACGAAAAAAGCGGGCCCAGCAAGAAATTGACGATCATTTTCGAAAGAAACGGATAACTGATGATGCGGTTG
>JAEUSC010000005.1 GCA_016789035.1 Candidatus Omnitrophota bacterium | reverse complement strand
TTACACGTTTGACAATAGGGATACGCCCTCTTATGACAAACAAAGCCCGGATGAACAGGCCTCCATGGCCGGACTGCGTTATCAGTACGCGGAAAAATCAAATGTTTATGTCAATGCCCAGCAGACGTTTCGTTTTCTGGCGACCGATGAGTTTTACGATATTTTCAGCGGGCTTAACACCGCCTTAAGGCCGCAAAAAGGATGGCAATATGAAGCCGGTGTTAAGCATAGTGTCAACGATACGCTGGTACTCCACGTCACTCCGTATTACATAACTAACAAAGATGAAATCTTTTTTGAGCCCCTGATTAATTTCGGGTTCGGCAGTAATAGCAATTACGACCGGACGCGCCGCATGGGGATCGAATTGGGCCAGGAGTTGGATCTGCTTAAGTTGGCGGACATCTCCGGCTTTGATCAGATGGAGTTTTTTACCAATTATACTTTTCAGAAACCTCAGTTTGAAAAGGGGGCTTTTAAAGACAATGACATTCCCATGGCTCCTCGGCATATGGCCAGCGCCGGTCTTAAAACCGCGTTTCTCAAAAATATTCATTTATCGTTAAGCGGAAACTACGTTGGACCCAGTTTTGCCATTAATGACACGCGCAATGCTTTACCGAAGGTAAAGCCTTATTTCATTGCAGACACCAGGCTTTCTTATGACCGGCAAAATTGGGAGCTTTTTTTTGGAGTTAATAACCTGTTCGATAAAAAGTATTTCAATTATGTCATTGCTCAGGCTAATGGCGGGACGAACAGTGATTATTACCCCGCTCCTGAAAGAAATTACAATGTGGGGATGAACCTGAAGTTTTAATAATCAGCAAGAAATAAATCGTTCTTTCCTGCTTATTTTGCCCTTTGATGCCTCATCATCAAAGGGCTTTTTTATTAATCCGGTTGTCAGAAGAGGCAATTGGCTATAAAATCCCACCTATGCATTTCGATTTTAACTTCATGTCGCTGGTTTTATTTCTTTTCCAGCTATATATCATTATTACTATATTTTATCTTCTTCTGGATAACCGCGAACCGACCGAAACATTCGCCTGGATCTTCATCTTCATTTTAATGCCAGGTTTGGGCGTTCTGATTTATTACATCGTGGGACATGCTGGACGCAAAAGGTATGATTTCGACAAAAAGCTCCCGCAAAGCATCGCCAAAAATCTTGTCTCCCTTTTTAAACCTCTCAATGACCTCCAAGAGGAAATCATCGGATCGGTCAGAAACCGTCAGCAGAGCTACAAAGATGATTTGATGACCCTGCTGTATCGCAATTCCAAATCGATCATTACTCTGAATAACGAGGTGCGCTTCTTTCATGACGGACGCTCCAAGTTTGATGCCTTGATGGCTGACATCGAAAGTGCCCGGCAGTTTATCCATCTGGAATATTTCATTTGGTATTCCGATAAAGATCCTTTGGCGCGGAAGATTAAAGAGCTTCTGATTAAAAAGGCCCGCGAGGGGGTGGAGATTCGCATTCTGTACGATTATTCCGGATGTCTTTTTACTATGACCAAGGCCTATCGTGCCCAGTTGCGTAAGGCGGGAATCAAGGTCTATCCCTTTTTTAATTATCTGGCCCCGTTTAAATGGCATACCATCAATTACCGGAATCACCGCAAGATTGCCGTCATTGACGGGAAAATAGGATACACCGGCGGGATGAACGTGGGGCAGGAGTATATTGACGGCGGAAAAAGATTTAAATCCTGGCGTGATACCCATCTGCGGTTGACGGGAGGAGCGGTCTATAGCCTGCAGGCGATTTTTGCGATCGATTGGTATAACACCGCGAATGATGAAGTCTGTTTTGACACAAAATACTATCCCGATATTGAGATCGAAGCCGAACAAAAAGGCTTTCTTCCTGTCCAGGTTCCAACCTCCGGATATGACACGCTATGGCCCGGACTTTTGCATATGTATTTCACCATGATCACAATGGCGCAAACGAGCATCACCATTGTCTCACCTTACTTTGTTCCCGAGGCGAGTTTGTTGACCGCGCTTAAGACCGCAGCCATGCGCGGGCTTAAGGTGACCGTAATGATGACGGGTGTGCCGGATAATCCTCTGCCGTATTGTGCGGCATTCTCATATTTTGATGAGCTTTTACGCGCGGGCGTGCGTATTTTCCAATATCAAAAAGGTTTTATGCACGCGAAGATCATTTCGATCGACGGCAAGATTTGTTCGGTGGGAACAACCAACTTTGATATCCGCAGCCTTAAGTTGAATTATGAAGTGAATGCCATCTTTTATAATGACACAACCACTCAAAGCATCGATGCGCAAATCCTCAGAGATCTGGAATCCTGCCGGGAAGTCACGCTCGCGGATTTAAAAGATATTTCCCTGCCGGCTAAGATGCGAAATTCGCTGGCGCGTCTTTTTGCCAATATTTTATAAGAACGGCGATGAAATGGATTACCAGGCCATTCTAGAATGTCAGTTGTTGTCAATGGAATCCAAAATCGCGTTTCCCGCCGTTGTCCAACGGTTGTTAAACGCGGGGGTGGATTCCTACGATATTGATCTGGTCAAAGGACGTCAGATTTATTTCGACATCTACAACCAACCCTTTGATGTTCCGTTTGTGATGGATGACCTTCCCGCGATCGGTGTTTCCTTTGACGCGTCATCGGTGGCCCAGGTGGTGCTTCGCAGTCAGCGTCAGGAAATTACCTATGCCGAGTTTATCCGGGAAATCATGAAGGCTGGCACATGTCGTTATACTGTTTCTTTGATGGAGGAAAGGGTGGTTTATGAAAGCCCGGACGGCCGCTTCCACGTGGAACCCTTTGTCGTGAAATAAACCAAAAAAGAATTAATATCCCAAGTTGGGTCCCAGCCATCGTTCCATGACAGGAAGATCCATGTCTTTGCGTTTGGCATAATCCGTCACCTGGTCTTTGGCGATTTTGCCGATGGCAAAGTATTTGGATTTGGGGTGAGAGAAGTAGAAACCGCAGACCGCTGCGGTCGGAAACATGGCATAAGATTCGGTCATGGTAATGCCGGTATTTGCGGTCACATCCACGAGTTTAAAGAGTATGTCTTTCTCCGTGTGATCGGGACAGGCAGGATAGCCGGGGGCCGGACGTGTGCCGCGGTATTTTCCCAGAATGAGTTCTTCGTTGCTTAAGTTCTCCTGCGGCGCATAACCCCAGAGCTCCTTGCGCACACGTTCGTGCAGATGTTCGGCAAATGCCTCTGCCATGCGGTCCGCCAGGGCGGTGGCCATAATGCTTTTGTAATCGTCGTGGTCGGTTTTGTATTTTTTAACAATCTCATCTAATCCGACGCCGGCGGTGACTGCAAAGATCCCGATGTAATCTTTGATACCGGTTTCTTTGGGAGCGATAAAATCCGCGTGCGAATAATACGGACGACCGTCCGGTTGTTCGGCCTGCT
>JAEUSC010000517.1 GCA_016789035.1 Candidatus Omnitrophota bacterium | reverse complement strand
TTCTGATTATTGTCAGAGCTTTGATCAGTTGGGTCAGTCCGGATCCATATAACCCTATCGTCCAATTTCTTTACAGAGCGACTGATCCATTATTGAATCCTATTCGTCGAATCATGCCGGCGATGCCGATTGATGTTTCTCCTATTATCGCGTATTTCTTGATGCATATTGTGCGCTTATTTTTGGTTCAAACGTTGATGGATGTTGCATATTCTTTAAAGTAAAGATTGGTCGTGGAAATTCTTGAAAATGAAATCGAATTCATGTATAAGAGAAATAGCCGTCTGATGGAGTGATTTAGGACAAAGCTTTATAAGGTGATCGGCAAGCGTTCGGCCCGATCACCGTGTTTTTTTTATCGGTCGCTGAGAGCATTAATCAAGGGAGAGGTTATGTTAGATAAAGTTAAACAAATGATGGAATTAAAAAAGCAGGCGGATCAACTCAAAAAAGAATTGGAAGCCATTCGAGTGGACATCAATGAAGTGCGGGGAATTAAACTTGTTGTGAACGGAGCGCAAATCATACAATCCATAGAAATAGATGAGGCTTTATTGGCCCCAGGGAACAAAAATAGAATCCAAATGGATCTTTTGCGAAGTTTCAATTCGGCGATAAAGAAATCGCAGCAGCAGGCGGCAAATAAAATGAAATCGATGCCGGGATTTAATTTTCCAGGAATGTCTTAATTAATAGTATTTACCCATAAGAAAGGGGCCTTAATGCCTTACGATCCAACGCTTGACGCTGAAACATTTAAAGAAGTCAAAGAGTTTGATGGCAGTCGTATCACTGTCGGTGTGTTCTCATATAATGGCAATGCCAAGAAGTTGCAGCTGACACGAGAGAATGTAACTCAGGAAGGTGAGTGGAGATTTGCAAAGCTTGTCCGTATGACTAAAGAAGAAGCGGAGGCCATCCTTCCCATTATGTCCAAGGCTATTAATGCGATGTAATTTTATTTGAAAACGTTTTTAAGGAGTTTTGATTATGGCAGGGGAAGTTTATTTAACTAGGGCAGGGCTCAATAAGCTGCAAGCCCAGTTGGAAGAGTTAAAAACCACAGAGCGCCAGAAAATTGCAAAAGCCATTGGTGAGGCCCGTGCTCAGGGGGATATTTCAGAAAATGCTGAATATGACGCTGCCAAGGAAGCTCAGGCGCATAATGAAGCCAGAATCGCGGAATTGGAGGCGAAGCTTGCGAATGTCCGGATCATTGAAAATGAAAATATTCCGAGTGATAAAGTATACATTGGCGCCAAGGTCACACTGAAGGATTTAGATACGGGTGAAAAGATCGAATACATGTTAGTTTCCGGTGAGGAGGCAGATTTCGAAGAAAATAAGATTTCGGTCTTTTCTCCTATTGGAAAAGGTCTTTTAGGAAAGAAAGAAGGGGAAGAGGTTGCGATCAAGGTTCCCGCTGGAACATTGAGATACAAGATTTTGAAGAACGAGCGGCCCAAGTAGTTGGTTAAATAAATGTGTTCATAAGACCCTGAATGAAATATTCAGGGTCTTATGTTTTTGTCAGCGATGTAAAGAAAATTGTTGACAGATTTTTTTTATGTTGTATTCTCTACCTAGTCAATAGGGTTAGTAGCTTATGATTTCCAGCAAAACAAAATATGGATTGCATGCTTTGATGCACTTGAGCCACAAGTATAACAAAGGCCCTGTGCTAATTGCTGAGTTGGCCCGGGAAGAAAAGATCCCTAAAAAGTTTCTCGAGTTAATTCTGTTGGACCTTAAGAATCATGGAATTTTGGAAAGTAAAAAAGGCAAGGGTGGAGGATACCAATTGGCACGCCACCCTTCAGAAGTGAATATAGGCCAAGTAATTCGGATACTTGATGGTCCATTGGCGCCAGTTTCATGCGTGAGTCAAACGGCATATAAGCGCTGTAACGAGTGTAAAGATGAGCATCATTGCGGTATTCGGCTGGTGATGAAAGATGTTCGGGAGGCTATGGCCAATATTTTGGACAGAACGAGTTTGGCGGATATGGGAGTGAGAATCAAGAATTTTAAATCAGATTCTATGTTTAACTTTCAAATCTGATTTTTTAAAACCCAAATAGACTACTAAAAATATAGACTTTATAGGGTGTTTAAATGAACGTCAGAAGTAATCAAATAGTAAGCGAAAAAGATATAGAAATTTTGGAAGCAGTTCGTGCCATCAAATTTGGAACTGTCTTGGTTGTGATTCATAACGCTGAAATTGTGCAAATTGAGTCTACCAATAAAAGACGCTTTGACAAAACTAAGGATTCTGTGATTTCTTAATTATCAGCTAAAAATAGACTAAACAGACATCTGTAGTCTCAACAGTAAAGTCAAGATGCGGTGGGCTGACCGGAATGACCGGAAGTCTTCGTCAATAAGGAGAAAATGATGAAGATTTTAGGTTCTATTCTATTCAGTGCTGCTTTTTTAATACCAATTTTTTCGTCGTCGGTTTGGGCTGAATCATCTTTGGAAGATAGGCTTAAATTTTTAGAGCAGGAAGTAGCTGTAGTCAAAAGGCAGTTAGAATTGAAAAAAGAAGACGAAGATAAAGCAAAGAAAGAAAGCCCGATTGTCACGGCCTCGACCAAGGATGGTTTTAGTATCAAAGCGCCGGATGACAGTTTGAAATTGAAGATTCGCGGATTGGTCCAGGCTGACGGCCGGTTTTTTACCGACAATCAAAAAGATAATAGCACAACAGATACGTTTACGGTCCGTCGGGCCCGGTTGATTTTCGACGGAACCGTGGGAAAGCTGTTCGATTTCTATATCATGCCTGACTTTGGGAACGGCCAATCCACATTGGTGGATGCATACGGCGAATTTAAGGTGGATCCTACGTTTAAGATCCGCGCTGGTAAATTCAAAGCGCCGCTAGGCTTAGAACGCCTTCAGTCGGATGCGGTGGCTAACTTTACTGAAACGGGTTTGCCATCCAATCTTCTGCCGAATCGTGAAGTAGGTTTTCAGTTGTCCGGAGATATTATCGGGGATTCAGTCAATTATGCCGTCGGTATTTTTAATGGAACCGCGGATCTGGCCTCTTCAAACGCTCAAGATTCAGACAATAACAACGACAAAGATTTGGTGGCCCGAGTCTTCGTTCAACCGTTCAAAAACAACGGGCCGGAAACGTTCAAAGGCTTAGGCGTTGGTGTTGCCGGTTCCTATGGACATAAGGAAGCAAGCACAACCCCGACGTACAAATCTCCCGGCCAGGTCAATGTGTTTTCTTATAATTCAACCTCGGCAGATGGTGCTCATATTAGAATCAGTCCGCAAGCATACTTCTATAAAGGATCGCTCGGGCTTATTGGTGAATACGCTGTGTCCCGTCAGGAAGTTGCCCGAAATAGCGGAGGAGTCCCTGTTCGCGATGCCTTCAGTAATAAGGCATGGCAGGTGACGGGGAATTATGTGTTAACCGGAGAGTTAACGTCTTATAAAGGAATCACGCCGTTGACTCAGTTTGATCTTTCCAAGGGGACATGGGGCGCGTTTGAAGCTGTCGCACGCTACGGACGGCTGGATATTGATGACAGCATCTTTAACAACGGATTTGCCAGTCTGAATACCAGTATCACCGAAGCGAATGCCTGGGGTACGGGTTTGAATTGGTATCCGCATAAAAATGTCCGCTGGTCGCTAGATTATGATCAGACGGATTTTGAGAGGGGCGCCACTGGCGGTAATCGTAAAACAGAAAATGTCATATCGACCAGATTCCAAGTGGCT
>JAEUSC010000477.1 GCA_016789035.1 Candidatus Omnitrophota bacterium | reverse complement strand
AGGGGATGCATGATGGCCATGTGCGAATGACATTGACAGGACAGGTCTTTAGTATCATGAGCGGTTTGGCTTCGCAAGATGCTGTGACATCTGTTGTGGCCAGCGTCAATCATTTCTTGAAGGATAAGGAAATGGGAGGCTATCGGTTGAACACGGATTTTGGAGTGCGACATTATTTAGACCTGGGCCGCGCTTTCGGGTTTGCCTATGGGACGAAAGAAAATGGCGCCTTTTTCAGTCATATGAACGTGATGTATGCTTACGCGCTCTATAAACGCGGTTTTGTACGGCAGGGTTTTGAGGTTTTAAATTCCATTTACCAAATGGCTAATGATCCGGTGCGAGCCAAAATTTATCCGGGGATCCCCGAGTATTTCGATAGCGAAGGGCGTGGAATGTATCATTATTTGACAGGTTCAGCGAGCTGGTTTGTATTAACCCAACTCACGCAGGTTTTTGGGGTTCGGGGCCAGGGCGGAGATTTGGTTCTTGCTCCTAAATTGGTCAAAGAACAGTTTGATGGGCAAGTGAACATTCAAGTGAGCTGTCCATTTGCGGATCGTAAGTTGACGGTCGTCTATGAGAATCCTGGCCGATTGGATTACGGTCAGTATAAAATTGCCAGTGTTTCTTTAAATGAGAAGCCTGCTCCGGTTCACGCAATCTCGTCTGCGGAGGTTTTTATCCGCCGGGATGCGTTGACTAATGCGGATGAAAATTTCGTTACAGTGGTTTTGCAATCAATCTAAAAGATCTTCTTTAGTTTGCGTCTGACATTAGACAAATCGCGGCAGTTGGTTTCTACAGTGCGGATCCTATTGTGAGAATTTCTTTCTGAATGAAAACATTCCTCGGAATTTGAAAGGGAGGTCATGCCTTATCAAATCGTTCTTCCAACCGTAATTACGTTTCTTTCCGCTTTTCTTCTGTTTCAAATTGAACTGATTGTTGCCAAAATGCTTTTACCTAACTATGGAGGGTCCTATCTAGTTTGGGGCGCCTCCGTAGTTTTTTTTCAAGCCGTCCTTTTTCTAGGTTACCTGTTTGCGCAATATGGGATTGATAAGTGGGGGATTGAGAAATATAAAAAAATCCATGTCGTTCTGGTATTCTTGCCGTTTCTTTTTTTTCCGGGCCGAAATTTGACCGTCTCGTATGCTCACGAACAGGTTCCTTTGGTCCTGGATGTCTTTCTTCAGTTGCTATCAACGGTGGGACCGGTCTTTTTTGTTTTATCCACCATCAGTGTTGTTTGGCAGGTGTGGCTTTCTCGCAGTGAGCTTCCCCAGAGAAAAAATCCGTATGTGCTTTATGCTGTTTCCAACTTAGGATCATTTGCCGCCTTATTTACGTATCCATTTATTTTTGAATTGCATTTGGATGTCAATCAGCAGTTGCTGATTTGGCGCTTAGCCTACCTGGTTTTTGCTTTGCTTAATGCGCTCGGGTTTGTCTGGATTAAAGCCCGCGATGAGGTGCGTTCCACAAATGAAGAATCGCTAACGGTCACGCGGCTGGACGTTATTAAATGGCTTCTGCTCTCCTCGGGGGGCGTGGTGATGTTTTTGTCTGTCACGAACATCATGACCTATGAAGTCACGCCGGTTCCCTTGGTTTGGATCATTCCTTTAGGCATTTATTTGATGGCCTTTGTGCTGAATTTTAAGGCCCGTCCCTGGTGTCCCCGGTGGATTGTAAAAGGAATTCCTATCATTTTGGCATTAAGCGCGATGTTGTTTTTTATGGTCCAGCAGATCATGTTTCCGGCCGTGATTTCGCTGGTTTTATTATGCGGTTCGTTATTTTTGTTATGTATGTATTGTCAGCATGAACTTATGGCCAATAAACCGAAGTCGCACCGTTCTCTGGCTCTGTTTTATGTAGTGATTTCATTAGGAAGTTTTCTGGGAGGTGTTATCACCAGCTGGATTGTGCCATTGATTTCCATAAACACTTTTGAATATTTGATCGGGCTCTTTTTGATCGCGGCGGTCCGCGTGTGTGATAAGCGGGGAAGTAAACAAGGAGTCGTGACTCTCCTAGCGGCTGGGGCGTGGACAATTCTGCTATTCGTCTGGCCAAAGATATTCAGCCATTTCAGTTTGATAGGAATAGCGATTCTTGTGGCCGTCATTTCCTGGGTTGCCCTTGAACTGAATCGTTCCCGATGGGCTTTGACGCTAGCTCTTTTGGTCGTTGCGTGTGTTTCATCTTATCTGGAACCGTTATACAAACGGCATGATTTTATTTATAAAATGAGAAATTATTACGGGATTTATGAAGTTTACAATGGCGTTCAAATGCGGACTTTCCTGCACGGCACAACCTTGCATGGCGTTCAACTATTAGAAGGGGAGTACCGTAATATCCCGTTGGGGTACTATAGTCCGACTTCTGCTGTGGGCCAAGTGATGATTGAAAATCAAAGTCTTTTCAGGCGCGTGGCTTTAATTGGGTTGGGCGCGGGAACTTTGACAGCGTATGGAAATTCGCAGCAGTCGTTTGATATCTATGAGTTGGATCCGGATGTGTTTAAGATTGCAAAGAAATACTTTTCTTATATGGATGTTTCGGGATCCCGCAATAAATATATTTTTGGTGACGCACGAATGTCGTTGGAGAAAAATACCGGCGCGGTTTATGATGCCATTGTTGTCGATGCCTTTGGAGGGGATTCAATTCCCGGGCATCTGGTTAATCTGGATATGATTCAGAAATACCGCCGGCACATGACCGAATCCGGAATGATCTTATTTCATGCAACAAATCGCTATCTCAATTTGGAACCTGTTTTATCCGGCGTTGCTAACAAAGTAGGGGCCTATGTGGCGTCGAAGGACGTGCCGGATGGGGGATTCAATTTAAGGTCGCTATGGGTTGTGATGACCTGGGATAAAAAAACTTATGAAGATTTGACCAGTAAAAAAGGCTGGAGGCCCGTAAAAACGGACCAGATGGATCGATATCCAGTCTGGTCCGATAGTTATTCAAGTATTCTTCCTATTCTAAAATTGGATATGCTTATTGGGGCTGTTAGGTCGTTCAAATTTTTTTCATGGTGATCATTACTTCAATTTATCGGTTGTAACATTGTTGGTTGTTAAGGATTTCTTAGGCTGCCATTCTTTGGGTCTGCGGTATTCTTGTTTCTTGGGGGAATATTTTTGTTGCTTTGAAACGTCAGCCGCTTTTTTGTTGTCTTCCGGATGATCGGAGAAGTCCCATTTGCTTCGAGTTTTTGTTGTTGTTGGCTGTGTCGTATTGGTTTGGTTATACCGTCCGGTTTCATTCGACCATTCCGGGGTTGCCATGGGGTCCATAGGCGAATAGGGATCTGGTTGGTTTTCCTTGGCAAAGCCAATGTGCGCCGCGATGGCTAGAAAGATAAAAGCAATAATTAGATTTCTCATAGGTTCCTCCTGGTTTTTAAAAATCAGTAAACATAGTATAA
>JAEUSC010000434.1 GCA_016789035.1 Candidatus Omnitrophota bacterium | reverse complement strand
CCAACTATCTGTGTGACTTCGACCAATGTCATAAAACACATTGTTTCTCACAATCACATTTTGAATAGATGTTTGAGGTGTCCAGATTCCAACGCCATTGGCCAAATTATGAAATGTGTTTCCCTCAACAACAGACCGGTTACCGGTGTTATAAATCGTATGGAAATCGCCGCCTGTATTCAGAGAACTGCTGCCGGTTCGATAAAATATGTTTCTGCGCATCACATGATCACCGCCCACATATCCGGCAGCCGAGGTAGAGACTAAAATTTCGGCCGCAACACTATCATGCATGATATTATCCGTCAAACGCACATGATGCGGATACCCCACAGCGTCGTTACCAAAAAGTCTTACCGAATTATAACCGGTTGCGATTTCAAATCCGCGCACTTCAATGTAGCTGCAGGCCGCTCCTTTATCGCAATTAAAACCTCGCTGAAAGTTTGCTCCGTTGGGATCTATGACCGGACGTGCGCCCGATGGATCAGCCTTGATGGTGGTGTAATTCTCAGCAGTTCCGGCCGGAGGATTTGTGATCTCTTGGTTTGTGTAGGTACCCCCCTTAACGATAAGCGTATCTCCGCTGGACAGACAAAAAACGCCCGCTGGAATTGTCTGCCTCGGCGTTTTTGCATTTTGAGCCTGGGCACATTGATGGGAATCGTTACCGGTTTTTGCAACATAATAAGTGGCCGCATGAGCCGTTACACCGAATGTCAGTGGAAACAAATTGACAAGACCACCCAAAAGGATGTTTAAAGTACGCCTGATTTGTCTGGTGAACCAAAAGAATTTTGTTAAAAGTGGAAGAAAAAATACGGCAAGTGGAAGAATTTGAAGAGAGAAAAAAGAGCCGGAGAATTTGATCATGGTTGTTCCTGGATTAAGGTTAAAAACTCATGAATTCTTTTGTGCTCTGAAATTTCGTTTTTATTAGACATATAAGTCGTTGTTCTCAAAAAAGATATGTCCATTTCTTAAGCGCAACCGATTAAACAGATTTATCCCCTTATATTTATATTAAAAGGATACACTAATTGGGTAGAGAAATCAAATCCGTATTTTGTTAGCGAATTTACGTCAGAGACTGTAAATTTTGGACAGTTTTAGGCAGGTCGGAAGATCCATACAGGTAACTGGCGGTAATGAGAATGTGCGCGCCGGCTTTTACAGCTTGGGGTGCTGTTTGGTCATTAATACCGCCATCAATGGCAATGTCGCCCTTGAATTTGGAACGCAATTCCTGGATTTTGGAAAGGACGGTTTCGTTGAATTTCTGTTTGGCGAAACCGGGATTGACCGACATGATCAAAACACCGTCAATCTCGTTTAGAATTTTATCAATGCACAAAGGCGTGCCAGGATTAATGACAACGTAGGCTTTCTTTCCCTTTTGTTTAATGCGGGAAATATCTTTGAGAATCAGCTTCTCGTCGATAGAATCGACCTCTTTAGGGAATTGGCCATACACGCGGCAATTCGCCCGACGGGGACCATAGCATTCCACTTGAATTTGAATGATGTCGGCACCCGCATCAGCGAATGAATCAATATAATCACCGGGGTGCTCCATCATCAAATGGGTTTCCAACGGAAGATTGGTGTGCGGGCGGATGGCATTAACAATCACAGGCCCGATGGTGAGATTAGGAACAAAATGGCCATCCATAACATCAATGTGAAAACGATTGACGCCGGCATCCTGACTGCGTTTGATTTCAGCCCCGAGTTTGGAAAAATCGGCACAAAGGATACTTGCGCTGACTTCGATAGATTTTGCCATAGTGGTAAGAGGTAAGTGTTAAGAAAGTGCGCGGGGAGAGAATTGCCTGCCCTGGTCTGCGGCCCTGGTGCAGGCCAGGGAACTCTCACCGATTATCTTGCTAATCAAAATGCGCGAGGAGGGAATCGAACCCTCAAGCCTTGCGGCATACGCCCCTCAAACGTACGCGTCTACCAATTCCGCCACCCGCGCAAATTTCAAATTATTTCTAATCCACTCTTTTCCACAACCAGATTTTAAATACTTCTCTCTGACTCTTGCTTCTGGCCTTGTTACAAACTTTTCTGAAAAAACAACTTCAAAAGGTTTATATGCTCGCGTTGTTGGATTCTTTCCCAGTTGATGCTCTTGAATTCTGCGATCCAAGTTATTTGTTAACCCAACATAAATGTAATTGCGACTGATGCTTCTTATAACATACACATTGTACATTTTACTCTTCTTCCTCAAACCTGCCTGCCGGCAGGCAGGCGTACGCGTCTACCAATTCCGCCACCCGCGCATAAACCTGCTCACTAGAATCTGACTAAAGAATGCACGATGGATCGTTAAACAATGACATTCTTCAGGAGGGAAAAACGATCATAAAAGAAACTATCAAAAACCGCAAGAATTTTATCTCGCTTACTTCTTTGCAAGCGCAGCAGCCACAAACCCACGAAACAGCGGATGAGCCTCATCTGGTTTCGACTTAAATTCAGGGTGAAACTGACACCCCACAAACCACGGATGATTTTTAAGCTCGACGATCTCAACTAAATCCCGGTCTCTGTTAACGCCTGCTAAAACCAGACCTTTATCTTCCAGTTCTTTTTTAAATTCATTATTGAATTCATAGCGATGACGATGGCGTTCGGTTATTTTCGCCTGCTTATAAAGATCAAAACTTTTGGTATTCTTTTCCAATTGGCACGGATAAGCCCCCAGCCGCATGGTAGCCCCCAACTTCTTAACATTTTTTTGTTCTTCCAAAAGACTGATAACAGGAGATTTCGTGTCCTTGTCAAATTCCGTCGAGTTGGCATCTTTTAAGCCGCAGACATGTCGCGCAAATTCAATGGTCGCCACTTGCATGCCCAGACAAATCCCAAAAAAAGGAAGATTGGACTCACGGGCAAATTTCACCGCCCTGATTTTTCCCTCGATCCCCCGGGATCCAAACCCGCCGGGAATTAAGACGCCTTGAATTCCTTCGAGGTGTTTTTCAATCTTTCCCTTTTCTAAATCTTCGGAATCGATTTTATCAATAACGACGCGCGCATTATTTGCAATCCCTCCATGAACCAGGGCCTCATAAATCGATTTGTACGCGTCCTGCAAAGCGATATATTTTCCGACGACGGCGATTTTGACTTCATATTTAGGGTTCTTGACCCGCTCCACAACAAAGTCATTCCACGCTTTTAAACCCTTATCGGAAACCTTGATATTTAACCGGCGAAGGATCAAATCATCCAGCCCTTCTTTTTTCAAAGCTCCCGGCACTTCATATATGTGTTTCACATCCGCCGCCTCTACAACTGAGTCGACATCCACATTGCAAAAGAGCGCAATCTTCTCACGCTGCTCCTTAGAAATAGATTTCTCAGTACGGCACAATAAAATATTAGGAATGATACCGATTTCACGCAATCGCCCCACGCTGTGTTGAGTCGGTTTGGTTTTCAATTCACCAGCAGACTTAATGTAGGGAAGCAGCGTCACATGGATGTTAATCGCATAGGCTTCGCCTAATTCCCACCGCAACTGGCGAATAGCTTCCAGGAACGGAAGACTTTCGATGTCCCCCACGGTTCCGCCGATTTCAACTATGACAACATCCGCATCTTCAGTCTTGGCCACTCTTCGGATGCGTTCTTTAATCTCATCGGTAATGTGCGGAATGATCTGGACGGTCTTGCCTAAATAATCCCCGCGGCGTTCTTTGGTGATAACAGAGAAATACACTTTTCCGGCAGTCACATTGCTGTCCTTGGTGACTTTGGCATTGGTAAATCGTTCATAGTGGCCCAAATCCAGATCTGTTTCAGCACCGTCTTCTGTCACATAAACTTCTCCGTGCTGATACGGATTCATGGTGCCAGGATCGACGTTAAGATAGGGATCGCATTTGATGATGGCCGTCTTAAGACCGCGGGCTTCCAAGAGTTTACCAATGGAAGCCGCCGCAATCCCTTTGCCAAGACTTGATACAACACCGCCGGTGACAAAAATAAATTTACTCATATTGTTGTGCTTCGTGATCTGCAGTCTAGGAGCCGTGCCTGAACACTGACCATCGACTACTGACCGCTCCTATGTACCATGCGACTGATGGTTGGTTTCCAATAAAAACTTGCTTTGTGTTTTAGGAATATGCACGGGATACTTTCCTGAAAAACAGGCCGTGCAATATCCTTTATTTTTCATCACAGACAACATTCCTTCTAAACTCAGGTACGCCAAGGAATCAACCTTAATAAAATCGGCCACTTCTTTGACCGTTTTATTATGCGCAATCAATTCTTTAGGGCTTGGAAAATCAATTCCATAAAAACAAGGATGCGTAATCGGCGGACAGCTAATCCGCATATGAATCTCCTTGGCACCGGCCTTGCGAATCTCTTCGATACGGCTGCGGCTGGTTGTCCCTCGGACAATTGAGTCTTCCACCACAATTACCTTTTTACCTTTGATCACATCGCGAATGGGATTTAATTTGACCCTCACGCGAAAATCTCGCATAAATTGCGATGGCTGAATAAATGTCCGTCCGATGTAATGATTACGGATCATCCCAATTTCATACGGGACTTTCAATTCTTCGGCATATCCAAGCGCCGCATAATTTCCCGAATCAGGAATAGCCATGACAAAATCCGCCTTGGCCGGATGTTCTTTGGCCAACTGGGCTCCCAAACGCTTTCGGACCTGATAAACATTGTCATCAAAAATATGACTGTCGGGACGGGCAAAATAGATATTTTCAAAAACGCAATGGGCAGACGTTTCCTTTTTTGCATCCGGAAGATAAACGGATTCAATTTTATTTCCGCGGATAATAACA
>JAEUSC010000303.1 GCA_016789035.1 Candidatus Omnitrophota bacterium | reverse complement strand
GTTTATCATAAAAGAAATTAGAGATGATCATGATCAGGTCATTGAATCATTCCATCCGAAAGTGGTGGATCGTATCATTAGTGTTGAGACTGCGCGCCGCGTTCAGAAGATTCTGCAGGGGGTTGTTGAGAACGGAACAGGTAAGAAAGCGATGATCCCTGGAATATCGGTCGGAGGAAAGACGGGGACTGCCCAGAAGGTTGAAGGGGGTACGTATTCTCACAGTAAGTTTTTTGCTTCTTTTGTTGGCTTTGCGCCGGTAGAAAATCCTCAGCTGGCGGCGGTTGTTGTGTTTGACGAACCACGACCGGCTTATTATGGCGGAACGGTTGCTGCCCCGGTTTTTGAAGAGGTTATAGAAAATTCTCTAAAGTATTTAAGTACGCAACAATCCGAAAGCTGAATGCAAATATTATGAAGTTAAAAGAATTGTTGCCTTCCAATATTGACCGTAGTGGGATCGACGAGTCATTTCTTGAGCTCGAAATCCAGTCCGTGAGTTGTGACTCACGAGATATTGCTCCTCAAAGTATCTTCGTCGCGCTGTCAGGCATGAAATACAGGGGAAATGATTTTATCCATGATGCCGTCTCGGGCGGGGCCGTTGTCATCGTCAGGGCGATTGGTGATGAAATCTCAGAATCTCTTGCTCTGCCAGCTCATGTCCTTGTGCTGGATGTGGAGGACCCAAAAAAGTTTCTTTATTTCGTAGCTGAAAAGTTTTATGGTTCGCCATCACAGAAGGTCAAAGTCTTTGGCGTGACAGGAACAAACGGCAAGACGACAATTACATATCTGCTGGAATCGATTGCACTGGCGGGGCAAAAGAAGTGCGCTGTGATTGGCACTATCAATTATCGAGTCGGTCGTGAAATTCTCCCTTCCAAAAATACTACGCCCTCGTTGCTTGATAATCAGAAATTCTTACACCGCCTGGCGGCCGATCATATTGAATATTCCTTTATGGAAGTGTCTTCTCATGCGCTGATTCAGGGACGCGTGGATTTAATTAACTTTCGCGTTGCGGTCTTTACGAATTTGACAGGTGATCATTTGGACTATCATAAAACAATGGAAGAATATTTTCGTGCTAAGTCATTATTGTTTAAGAATCTTTCCCGGGAATCCATTGCCGTGATTAACTGCGATGACCCCTACGGGCAGCAGATGATGGCCGTGACGCCGGCACGGATTTTTACATACGGGTTAAGCTTAAATGCCCGGATCAGGGCAAAGAATATTGAGTTTAGTTTCGACGGGTCATCGATGGATATCGAAACACCGGCCGGCCCTTTTCAATTAAAAACCGCGCTTATCGGAATGCATAATGTCTATAACATCCTAGCAGCTGTAGGTGCGGGTTTAGCTGAGGGTATACAACTGGATATTATTTGCGAAGGCCTCAAGAAAATCAAATGTATCCCTGGCCGACTGGAGAAAGTAAGCTCTAATCGGGGCTTCTTTATTTTTATTGATTATGCCCATACGGAGGATGGACTAAGAAATGTTTTGCAGGCCCTGCGGGCAACAGGAAAATCCCGAATCATTACCGTCTTTGGCTGCGGCGGAGACCGCGACAAAACCAAGCGTCCAAAGATGGGACGGATTGCAGGAGAATTTTCGGATGTAAGCATTGTCACCACTGATAATCCACGTAGTGAAGACCCTCAGAGGATCATTGATGAAATCATTGCCGGTTTTCAGAAAAATAATTATGAGTGCATCATTGAACGCACACAGGCTATCCGGAGGGCTTTAACGCTTGCTGAACCAGGTGATGTTGTTTTGATCGCCGGAAAAGGGCATGAAACATATCAGATTTTTAAGGACCACACGATTGAGTACGATGAACGCCAAGTGATCAAGGAATTTTTGGAAGAGGAAAATGTTCACACTGCAAGAAATCTTAGAGGCAGCTGATGGCAAGCTTGTGAGTGGTTTGCCAAAAGGTCGAGTCAATGGCGTGGGTATCGACTCGCGGATCATTCAAAAGGACGAGCTTTTTATTGCCATCAAAGGCGACCAATTTGACGGTCACGATTTTGTTTCTGAAGTCGAAAAATTGGGGGTCCGTTTCTTTGTTGTTCATAAGAGTGTTCAAACGAGGAATTCAGGATCTCGTGTCATCCTCGTTAAAGACACCACCAAGGCCTTGGGTCATTTGGCAAGATATCATCGGTTAAGGTTTGACATTCCTGTGATTGGAATTACGGGCAGCGCAGGAAAGACGACCACTAAAGAATTGATCGCGGCCGTTTTAAAAACGAAATTTAATGTCCTTGCCAATGAAGGCACTCAGAATAATCATATCGGCGTTCCGCTGACATTATTGAAGCTAAGGTGGGAACATCAGGCGGCAGTTATTGAAATGGGAACTAATCAGCCGGGCGATATTGCATGGCTGGCGGCCGTGGCTGCTCCTTCGATGGCGGTGCTGATGAATATCGGAGAGTCACATCTGGAGAAATTAAAAAGTTTGAACGGCGTCTTTGTAGAGAAAATGAATTTGGCTAGGGCGATCCCTAAAGAGGGACACATTATTCTCAATGCTGACGATCAATATTTGAGAACTGCTGCAGATAAAAAACTAAATGGGAATCCGGTGGTCTTTTCCATTTTGCGTAAAAGCGGGTTTCAAGCCAGAAATGTCAGGACAGATCCTCGCCAAGGAACCCTATTTGAAGTGAACAACAAACGCTTTTTGTTAAGAACATTCTCTGATCAGATGACATATAATGCGCTAGCCGCGATCGTGTGTGGAAATTTGTTGGGTGTTTCCATGAGCGACATCGTAAAGGCCATACGCCGTTTTCGGTTTTCCCGGGGAAGGCAGGAGGTTTTCAAGCAAAAAGGGTTAGTGATTTTTAACGACACGTATAATGCTAATCCTGTTTCAATGCGCTGCGCTGTGCGCACGCTGGATGCTTATCCGGCTAAAGGACGCCGGATTTTAGTATGCGCGGATATGCTGGAATTGGGTGCGCAGACCCGGAAGGCTCATGTTCAAATTGGTGAATGTGTGTCGCAGTCCAAAGTTGATGTTCTTATAACCATTGGGGAGAATGCCAAAATTATATCAACGACGGCACAAACGCGCCGGTCGCAACTGATTGTTTTTCATTTCTCGGAAATGGAAAGTCTGAAAAATTATTTGAGTGTGTTATGTCAAAAAGGGGATGCGATCCTTGTTAAAGGATCGCGTCGAATGAAAATGGAATCTGTTGTTCAAGAGCTATTGAATGCGTCAAGGAATTAACACATGTTTTATTTTCTAACGGAATTGAGGGATGCTTATTCGTATTTAAATATTTTTCGCTATATCACATTTCGTTCAGGCATGGCCGCCGTGACGACGTTTTTATTGTGCATGATCCTTGGGCCGTTGTTTATCGAGGCCTCGCGCCGGAAGAAAATGCAGGAGAAGGCTAAGCGGGAGGATGCCCCAAGCTTAGACAAGTTTCAGGAGTCCAAGGAAGGGACTCCCACCATGGGCGGGCTCTTTATTATGGGCAGTATTGTTGTTTCTCTCTTATTGTGGGCAAATTTAAGTAATGTGTATGTTTTGTTAACGCTTTTTAGTGGTGTCACTTTGGCTATTCTTGGCGGGTTAGATGATTACATCAAACTGACTCGGAAAAGAAGGGGGCTAAGCGCGAGGACCAAATTCATTTGGCAGATCGTTTTAGCAGGTGTAGTCGGCAGTGTCATTTACTTAAATCCGCTGGTTTCGACAGACTTGGATATTCCGTTTTTTAAAAACATCATGATTGCGCTGGGACCGTTCTATGTTGTTTGGATTATTTTCGTGGTTGTAGGGGCGTCCAATGCGGTTAATTTGACAGATGGGTTGGATGGTCTGGCGATTGGCTGCACACTGATGGTGGCCTTAACGTTGGGAGTTTTAAGTTACGTCACTGGGCATGCGCAGTTTAGCAATTACTTATTGATTCCTTATATTTCAGGAGCGGGTGAATTGACAGTCGTTTGCGCGGCGGTCATTGGGGCCAGTCTTGGTTTTTTATGGTTTAATTGTTATCCGGCTTCCGTTTTTATGGGTGATGTGGGATCTCTTCCTTTGGGCGGCATTCTGGGCACGATCGCAGTCTGTATTAAGAAGGAAATATTGCTGGTCATTTTAGGCGGGGTGTTTGTGGTTGAGGCCGTCTCGGTTATTATGCAGGTGGCGTCGTTCAAAATGACGGGCAAAAGAATTTTTAAAATGGCCCCGTTTCACCACCATTTGCAACTGTCGGGGTGGAAAGAATCAAAAATCATTACCCGGTTCTGGATTGTGGCCATTATTCTTGCCATTATTACATTATCAACTTTAAAAATCCGTTAATGAAATGATCGATGCTGTTGTCATGTCCTCGTTTGATTTGAAAAATAAAAAAGTCACGGTGTTAGGCGCAGCCCGCAGCGGAGTGGCTGCGGCCCATCTTGCGTTGAGATTGGGTGCTACGGCAAAGCTCTCAGAATTTAAGAAAAAGTCAGACGTCGGCGATGATATTGAACATTTGAACGCAAAAGTCATTTGCGAATTCGGAGGTCACACACAGGCCTTTATAGAAGACAGTGATTACGTCATTTTGAGTCCCGGGATACGTCAGGATTGTTCGGCCGCATTGTGGGCCATCCAGAATCACATTCCTGTCCTTGGAGAAATCGAACTGGCGTATCGCTTCTGTCCTGCGCCAGTTATCGCCGTCACCGGCAGTAACGGAAAGACAACAGTCTCTACACTTATCGCTGAATGTCTTAAGAAAGCCGGCCGGAAGGTTTTTTTATGCGGCAACATTGGACTTCCTTTTTCGAAGGTGGTTGAGCAGGTGACGCCGGACAGTTATGTGGTTTTGGAAGTCAGTTCGTTTCAACTGGAAAGCACTGAGCAATTTCGTCCGTACGTCGGAGTGCTTCTAAATTTCAGTGAAAACCATTTGGACCGGCACAAGGATTTGGAAGAATATTTCCAAGCGAAGTCCAAAATATTTGCGAATCAAAAGGCCGGCGATTTCGCCGTCTTGAATTATCAAGACCAGCGGATCCGCAAACTAGCCGAAAAATTAACCGCACAGGTGGCTTTTTTTAATACGCCGGAGAAAGTGGTTTTGTCTTCAAATCCTAATGAATTGGCGGTGATGGAGGCTGTGCGTCTGTTGGGCGTATCACCGGAAACCTGCCACGAGGTGTTCGGATCTTTTAAAGGGGTTGAGCATCGGATGGAATGGGTGCGCACATTGGATGGTGTGGATTACATCAATGATTCTAAGTCAACGACTGCGGAGGCAACGCGCTGG
>JAEUSC010000230.1 GCA_016789035.1 Candidatus Omnitrophota bacterium | reverse complement strand
CATTTTGCAAATGGCCGTTGACCAAAACCTTCCCCTCTTCAATTACCCGCTGAACAAATGTTCGAGAAGGCAGATCAACTAAAATCTGTGTCAAATAAACATCCAAACGGATATTTGCGTTTTCTTCGTCAACAGTCAACTGGTGGCGACTCATAACTCAACTGATCTTCTTTGATTTAATTGATTGAAGCAAAAGAATTGCGGCTATAAATATACCAACGCAAATCCATTGAAAAATACCCAACCCCATAAAGACCGGATCGTAATCATAACGGAAAAACTGAACAGAAAATCTCAAGACCGCCGCCAAAAGCAGATAAACAATCATGACCTCGCCGTTAAAATGCGGTCGAGCGCTGATTTTTTTTAATATCAAAAATACCGCAAAGAGCCCCACGCTCTCATAAATCTGTGTTGGATAAAGGCGCTCATGATAAAGCGGAACATAAATCCCCCAAGAAACTTCCCGCCCATGGCAACAGCCATTGAGAAAACATCCGATCCGTCCGATGGCCTGTCCGAGGGCCACATATGGACTTGCCAAATCCAAAAAAGGAAGCAACGGCAAATTCTTACGACGAAGATAAATAACCGCCGTGGGAATACCGGCAATCAGCCCGCCCTGCCAAGCCAGGCCTCCGTTTTGAATTTGAATGATCTCAATCGGCGACTGCATAAAAAATCCCCAATTCAAAGCGACATAAAAAAGCCTGGCTCCGATGATGCCAGAAAATGCCGTCCAAAACGCAAAATCATAAACCGTTTCCGGAGGAACGTTTAACCGTTTAGCATCGCGAGCCATCAAATAGGAACAAACCATAACCGCAATGGCCAGCATAAAACCAAACGAGTAAATGGTAAGGGGCCCTAAGACAAACAGGACAGGATGCATATAGACCTTCTTTTCGAGATGAAGGATTATTTTTCTTTAACCGACAACGGAATGCACTTAATTAAAATAATACAGGCACCGATGGTAATAGCGGAATCAGCAATATTAAAGACGGGAAAGACCCTGAAATCCAAGAAGTCTATCACATGTCCAATATGGATGCGGTCAATCAAATTTCCAATCGCCCCGCCCAGGATCAAAGAGAATGCGACAATATAACTATGACTCAAATGCTCATTCTTACGATAATAATAAATATTATAGACTAAAAGCGCAATGGCGATGATAGGAACGACAATAAAGACAAACCCGTGATCGCGAAACAACCCGAAGGCCATTCCTGTATTATGAACTAAGGTGAAATGAAAGATGTTTTTGATGACAGGAATTGTCTCTCCTTCAGAAAGGACACTCGAGAAGAAACTCTTCGTAACTCTGTCGATGATAACAACCATGGCAGTCGTGATCGTGCATAGTAATATATCCACGTGGGTCTTGATTTGCTCTTGCATATAACTCCAGAATTTTTTCTGTGTCGGGCTGATAACCGGCTCCTTAAACAAATTACTTACGTTCGCAGATAACTTCCATACACTTAAACGATAAAAAAATCGCTTGAACAAAAAAACGACAAACTTTCAGTACGAATTTCATATCTGAAAAATTTGTCGTTTTTGAAATACAATTTCAATCAGCGGCGTTTCGATTCCAGCTCTTCCTGACATTTAACACATGTTTCCACGTAAGGAATCGCTTTTAAACGGGCAACCGCAATGGGTTTGTCGCACTGAACGCATTGGCCGTAATCGCCGTTATTGATCCTTTCCAATGCCTCATTGACACGGGAAAGCGTTTCGCGGTCATTAGATGCAAGCCCTAAATTAAATTCCCGATCATACATGTCGGTGGCCACATCCGCCATATGAAGAGCGTGACCCGAAACATCACCGGCGCCATTACCATTGGGATTACCACTCTCATCTTTCATAACCTTGAGATCTCCGACAACCTGCTCCTTAATCTCAAGAAGTGCTTTTTTGTATTGTTCAAACTTTTTAGGATCAATTTTTTTATTCGGCATGCATTACTCCTTACTTTACGACTGTTGCTGCAAGCTCAACCTAACTGTCCATCTGTTTGATGATCTTGGTACAAGAAGCACACAAAGCTGGATGGTCAGCGATTGTGCCCACCTCTGTTTTGTAGTTCCAACACCGAGAACACTTCTCACCCTGTGCCTTTTGAACAAAGATTGCTGTTTTACTATAAACCTCATTCACCGGCGCGGAGACCTCCGCAACCCGTTCAATTTCAACCTGAGACACAATAAAGACCGTATGAAGGATATCGCTGTGGGTCCGAAGATAGGCCTCGTCCCGCTCGCTGGCGGTCTGAAAAATAACCTTCGCCTCCAAAGAACTGCCAATCAAACCTTCGCGACGCTTTTCTTCCAACGCCTTTAAAACCAATGGACGCAATTGCATAAGCCCCGCAAAATCCTCTTCCACGGGCAACGAACGCCATTGGGGATCAACCACCGGCCAATCCAACAGATGAACAGTGGGGACCCCGCCATGCGTGGATCCTTTAGTCATGAGCGCATAAATTTCATCCGAAGTAAAGCACATGATCGGGGCTAAGACCCTCACGATCACGTCGAGAATATGGTAAAGAACCGTCTGGGCACTGCGTCTTTCCGGCCCATGAGCGGCAGAAGTATATAACCGATCTTTTAGGATGTCAAGATAAATGCTGGAGAGTTCTTCATTGCAAAACGCGTGGATCGCCTTATAGACACCGACAAAGTCATATTGCTCATAACCGGTGTTGACCGCATCCATCATCTTGGCCAGGGCGTTGAGCGCCCAACGGTCTAACGGCGGAAGCTTGGCATAAGCGACGCTATGGGCATCCGGATTAAAACCGTCTAAGTTCCCTAATAAATAGCGCACGGTATTGCGGATCTTACGATAACCGTCCACCAAACGGTCCACGATCTCTTTGGAGATCCGCACGTCATCGTTATAACTGCTGGAAGCGACCCACAAGCGCAGGATATCAGCCCCGAAATTCTGGATAATCTCTTGGGGCTTGACCACGTTGCCGAGAGATTTGGACATCTTGCGGCCTTCCCCGTCCACCACAAAGCCATGGGTCAAAACCTGACGGTACGGCGGCTTTCCATCGATCGCAACGGACGGAATGAGCGAAGACTGAAACCATCCGCGATGCTGGTCAGACCCTTCTAAATACAAATCCGCGGGCAGATCCTTATTAATCAGAGTTCGAAAAACAGCTTGATGGCTAACCCCAGAATCAAACCACACATCCAAAATGTCATTGGCCTTTTGAAAATCGCTTCCCCCGCAGTCCGGACAGCAAAATCCGTACGGCAAAAGCTCCCTAACGTCCTTTTCAAACCAGACATCACTCCCTTGCGTCCTAACCAAATCCGCCAAATGTTCGATGACCGGTGTTAAAAGCTTTTGCTGATCATTGCAGCCGCGGCAGATAACAGCGGGAATAGGAACACCCCAATAACGTTGACGGGACAGACACCAATCGGGACGGGTTGCCACCATCGCAGAAATTCTCTCCTCCCCGGCTGCAGGTATCCATTTGACCTGGGTATGGATGGCGTCTTTTAACTTCTTGCGAAGTCCTTGATGATCAATGCTCATAAACCACTGTTCGGTGGCTCGAAAGATGATCGGTTTTTTGCAGCGCCAGCAATGGGGGTAGGAATGCGCAATATCCTGATGGACAAACAACAAGCCGCGCTTTTTCAAATCTTCAACAATGAGCGGATTGGCTTTAAAGACATGCTCGCCGACAAACGGTTCGCCATCGGCAGTAAAAACACCTTTGCCATTGACCGGCATCAAGACGTCCAATTTGTATTTCAGACCCGTCTGATAATCGTCCTGCCCGTGGCCCGGTGCGGTATGGACCAAACCGGTCCCGTCTTCGTTGGTCACATAATCGACCGCCACAACCGGGCAATTTTTTTTCTTGCCGAACGGGTGCGTGTAAACCAACTGAGTCAAATCCTTGCCGGTCAGCTCTTTGAGAATTTTAAACTTAGTCACTCCGCCTTTTTCTAAAACAGGAACAGATAATGTCTTTTCTAAAATAAGAATTTCCTTACCAACCTCAACCAACACGTATTGGAATTTTTCGTTGGCCGCAACTGCAACGTTGGCCAAAAGCGTCCATGGCGTTGTGGTCCAGACCAGAAGCGAAACCTTTTTTCCCTTAGGCAAATCTAAAACGCTCGCGTTATTGACCGGAAATTTCACATAGACGGTGGGCGACGTGTGATTCTCATATTCCACTTCGGCCTCGGCGAGTGCGGTCTCGCAACTGAAACACCAATTGACCGGTTTAAGACGGCGGTAGATGAAACCCTTCTTATTAAGTTCGGCCAACGATTTTAAAATCCAATATTCATATTCCGGGGCGAGCGTCAGATACGGATTGTCCCATTCGCCGAAAATTCCCAAACGTTTGAATTCATCGCGCTGAATGCCGACGTATTTCATGGCGTAGTCGTGCGCTTTCTTGCGAAAGGCCACGCATTCGACTTCGGCCTTGGTTGTTTTCAAGTCTTTTAAAAGCTGATGCTCGATAGGAAGACCGTGGCAGTCCCATCCCGGGACATAAAGACTGTCAAAACCCTTCATGGTTTTGTAACGCACAATGATATCTTTGAGGATTTTATTGAGCGCATGGCCGATGTGAATATTACCATTGGCATACGGCGGCCCGTCATGAAGGATAAACGGTTTGCGGCCATTGGATTTCTGGCGGATCTTTTTATAGATTTCCTTTTTCGTCCATTCGGTCAACATGACCGGCTCTTTTTGGGCCAGTCCCGCCTTCATGGAGAAATCGGTTTTTGGTAAATTTAAAGTCTGTTGGTAATCATGTGAGGATGACATATTTTATAGTTCCCCTGGGTCCCGGTGCCCCCGTTCCCAGTTATTTTACGCTTTGGATAAAACGCCAGAGTAAATTTCCAACCTCCTGGCGAGTCTTTTCCACGGATTCATATTCTGTGTCGTTAATAAATTTCAAATCAAAGGCGAATTTTAAAAGATATTCTGTTTCCGCCAGTGAACCCAAGGCAATATTTAAGAACTGCTGCAATTCTTTGGTACTTCTTCTGGCATATCCTTCAACGATATTGACCGGAACTGACAACCCAGCCCTGCGTAACTGGGAGGTCAATCCATACAACTCTTCTTTTGGAAAATTTCGTGTACTGATATAAATTTGTTTAGCCAACTGATCTGCTTTTTGCCACACAATCAATTGTTTGTAACCTGCTTCCCCCATAACATCATTCCTTCTTTTTTTCCTAGAACCCTGGGGGTGGGGAACCTGGGACGCTGGGTCTCTGGGGACCCTAGCTAACATATTTGCCAATAATCGGCTTCAAATCTTCCTTCACCTGCGCGGGGATCTTTTCGCGGCTGGTAATAATAGCAAATTTTAAAGCGTCTGCCGCAGAAAATTTTTGAAGTTTGCCCACCTGCGGGATCGCAAGCTTCAAAATATTCTTGGCGTTGGCCACATTTTTATGAAGATAATCGATGATCATCTCAACCGTCACCGCATCATGCGACGGATGCCAGCAGTCGTAATCCGTCACAGCCGCGAGCGTCGCATAGGAAATTTCAGCCTCGCGCGCCAGTTTTGCCTCGGTCATGTTGGTCATGCCGATGACATCCATACCCCAGCTGCGATAGAGATTCGATTCCGCCTTGGTGGAAAACTGCGGGCCTTCCATATTCACATACGTCCCGCCTTTGTGAATGCGCAATTTTAACGTCTTGGCCGAGTCGTAAATGATCTCGGCGATTTCATGAGAGACCGGATCCCCAAATCCCACATGCGCCACAATGCCGTTGGTAAAGAATGTGGCCACGCGGCCACTATTGGTACGATCGAGAAATTGGTCCGGCACCACAAAATCCATAGGCTTGAGTTCTTCTTTAAGACTGCCGCAGGCCGAGACCGAAAGGATCGCCTCCACCCCAAGTTTCTTCATGCCAAAGATATTAGCGCGGTAATTGATTTCCGAAGGATTAAAGCGATGGCCGCGGCCATGGCGCGGCAAAAAGACCACCGGCGTATTTTCTAACGTTCCGGTAAAATACACATCGGACGGATCGCCAAAAGGCGTCTTGACCGTCACTTCTTTGACGTCCTTGATCCCCTCAATCTGATACAACCCGCTTCCACCTATAACGCCGACTGTTGGCATATGTCTCCTTAAATCGTCATTGCGAGGAGCCCTGCAAGGGCGACGAAGCAATCTTTATAAGCGTATGAGATTGCTTCGCTCCTCCGGAGCTCGCAATGACGAAAGTTTTTTTATACTATTTTTCTTCTTTAGTATATTGAATATCTTCAATACCAATATTTTCATCACTTGAGGCATAAACATCTATAAAATATGTTCCAAGAAATCGATCGATACTTCTAGACCAATATTGTCCTGGTTCACCACTATTACCATTTGATTGTCCGCCACCATGTTTTGATATTACCGTACCGCTAGTGATAGTTTTACCATACACCTTTAAATGCACTACCGGTATTTCCTCTTTCGAATTCAATGAAAATCTCGTTACATATCTATTACCATCCACCATACTTCCATGTATAAGTTCTTTTTGAATTACTGACCCGATGGATGAAGTTGAAAGTCGTGAATTTAAATCAATTATTTTTGCCTCGTTTTCGAATTTTTCTTTCTGATCATTTAGATAAAG
>JAEUSC010000177.1 GCA_016789035.1 Candidatus Omnitrophota bacterium | reverse complement strand
GATGCATTAAACTATTATGAGAAATCGTTAGCGGTCAATCCTGCGTTCGTATGGACGTACTATAATTTGGCCGTGATCCATTTTCGGGCCGGGGATTATGACAAGGTTCTCGAACTTTCTTCTCGATTCATTGGGCTTGCCCCTGAATACACGTTTCGTATCATTGCCTCATCCAAGGTGTACACAGATATTTTGGGTGGCGGTCCGGGCTTGGATTTCTCAGAAGAGATCAAAAAGACGTATTCTGATTTTTTTCGAATGCTTGTTATCAGTCAATACCGTCTTACGAAGTTTTCCGAGCTCGTCAGCACTGCGCGTTATGCCATCGGATCGGGGTTCGGGCCGGTCGAAGTGTTTGGCTTTTATGCGTCATTGGCCTCCGGGAGTGACGATGACCGTGGCAAAGCTGAAGCTTTCTTTCAAAATGCCCCAGGGGAAGAAAAAAGTATTTATTCCGGACAAGATATATTTCCCCGGTTTTTCTAGGGAATGCACCCAAACGTGTTAATAACGTTCTATGGACCAACAGCGAAAAAATTTCAATAGCCTGCAAGATACGATATTGATTGTTGCGGCTTTTGCAGCTTGGGCATGGATGTTCCGTGCCTACCTTTCTGGCAAAGTCGCATTGTTTGACGATGCCATTTCCTATTACGATCATATAAAGTTTTATCTTGATAACTGGTCTCGGGGTGTTTTTCCCTTATGGGACCCGCTGTGGTTCACTGGTGCTGCTAATTCCTTTTTTCTGCAGAGAATGGGATGCTTTAATCCTTTCTTGATGGTGACCCTTGTCTTTAAGGCGCTAGGGTTTTCCTATCTTTCATCTTATTTGATTTATTTAATGTCGTATTACTTTCTGGGTTGTCTTGGGTTCTACTTTTTGGCCAAGGAGGTGATTAAAGACAGGGTTTGTTCCTATGTAACATTTTTGCTTCTTTTGTTTTCAGCCCTGGGAACACGGAGTTTTGACTCGTTTATGATCTTAATGTTTACACCCATGGCATGGTTTTTTTATTTTCTTCTGGCATTTGGACGTCGGCAAAGACGATTCGCGTTCGTAGGGGTGATTTTTTGTTTAATGATTATCGTAACCACATATATTCCTTTTTATTTTTTATTAAGTGTAATGACTTTTTTGATGCTCTACGTGGTTTTATATTTTAAGTCTGCAGCCAGATTTTTAAGAAATTCGAAAAAATTTGTCGTAGAAAACAAACTGTTGGTGGTGGGATGTCTCTTGCTTCTGTGCTTGGCCCTTGTCCCCGGATATTTATTTTTTAAGGCTGGGGGCAAAGGTGAATATGTAATGCAGGTCCGCAATACCAATCAGGCATCAGGCAGTGTGTTGGGTGTTCAGGCTCAAGATGGTTCCAATAGCTGGGCTCTGCTAGAGGAATTGTTTTTTGCCTGGCATTATTATATGGACATTCGCTTAATCAAGTTTGCTGTTATTTATATTCCCTTATTTGCAGGTATTGTTGTTTTGCTGGGCGCGGCAACTCGAATCAACAGAAGTGTCCTTTTGTTATTTTTATGGTTGGCGCTGCTTTTGTTGATTTGTATCCCTAAGGCTTCGCCGATTTATTCGTTTCTCTATCAGCACGTGATTGTTTTTAAATATTTTCGTAATCTGCATTTTTATTTGTGGGTAACGATTCTGCCGGCTTTTTGCATGTTTCTTGGCCTGCAGTTGAAAAATTATTTGGACTGGCGGCCTTCAAATCTTTGGGAAAAAATTCTGGGCGTGGTGCATATTGCAGCCGTACATGGGTTGGCCATTGTATTGCTTAGTCATTTTCAGTTTCCAATTGTTTCGAGTTACATTGTTGTGATCCTAAGTTGTTTGTTATTTTTGGTGAGGCTTTTTACAGATGTTCAGAGAAAAATGGTGTTTTTTATGGCCTGCTTTTTGCTCATTGCCATGATCGAACCGTTTGAGGTTTATAACAATTTGAGTCGCAACACGAGACCCTACCAGCCGGATACCTATCTCTATAACTGGACCTCATTAGATTTTCATTACGTTAGGGGAGGTAATGATGTGGAAATTGTGGCGGGAACTACGCCCGATAATTCTGATAAACAAGCTGATGGTTCTGTCGGGCGTGTGGTTAGGCCGCTAGGGGCTTTTTATTATGCTTCCAAATGGTTCAGTTACTTATCGGCAAATGTCGATATGTACGTGATTAAGAAATATCTGACGTATAAGTTTGTCATTTATGATTCGGTGGCTGTTTTAAACGATGATGCCAAAGATTTTTCCGAGTTGGAGACGGCCATGGCAGAAAACCGAAATGTGGCTTATGTTGCGACCGATGATCCCGGTGAGCTTAAGCACAAACCGGCGGGTAACGTGTCCTATTATGCCCGTCAGATACACGGGCCTGCTGATGATTTCTATGTGGAGAAGTTTACGGCGAACCACATCAAAATCAAAACCCGCTTTGCCAAGCCGCAGTTTGTGGTTTATAACGACAATGATCATAGTCAATGGCGTTTATGGGTCAATGGTGTTCCAAGGCCCATTGTTCGTTCTAATTTAGCATTTAAGGGGGTGTGGGTTGAGCCCGGAGAGCAAACTTTGGATTTTCGTTTTGGTTCAAACTTTACGTGGATGATTTATCTTGTTTTGTTAGTCGGGATCAACGGGGTTTTTATTGTAATTTTATTCCTGAGGTGGAGGGAGTCCGCCACCGATAAGTCTGAACTCATCCTGCAAGGAAACACATGAACCTAAAGGCAGTCCGTTTTTTTAATAGTGTGTGGCGTGTTTGGATTCTATACGCCTTCGCATTGGCTGTGATTTTTTTATTCCTGGATCATAAGACTGCCCGGTTTCATTCGTACGGGGCGACCTTAAGCCGCCTGCAGCCTTCCTATGAGTATCTGACAAAATATAACGACGGAAAAGCGGCGTATGACCGCCAGGAGCTTTTGGCTTATCGGCTTTTCTTTTCACGCTTGGTCAGCATCTTGCCACAAAGATCTGACGGGTACGCGCTGTTAGGGTACTGTCAGCATGAGTTGGGAGATACTCAAGCCGCCATTGCGTCACTTAAGAAATCGGCCGATGCCGTCCCGCCATTTTTATGGTTCAATTACAATTTGGGCTATATGTATTTTGAAGTTAAGGATTACAGTCATGCTATTGAGTATCTTAATAAGGCCGTTCAGGGAAATTCTGAGATTGCATTTAAGTACATGAAGACATCAAAGCTTTACTTAGATGCGATTGCAACAATATCAGGGTTCCCGGAACAGTTTCCATCCCGCGTGCGAAATGGGTTAAGGGATAGTTACAAGCTTTTGGTGTTGAGTTATTTTTATTCAAAACAGTCCCAGGAAATGGTTGGTGCCGCTCAGATGGCCATAAATCTAAAGCTTGATGACGACGGATTTTTCCATTATTATCTGGGAATTATTGCGTATTATAGCGGGCAGTTGGAGGCGTCTGTGATGTATTTTCAAAAGGCGATAGCGCTGGATTCGCAAGCAGCAGATAACTATCATTTTTTGGCTTTGGCCCTCAAGGATTTAGGAAGGCAGGACCTGGCTATGGCTGTCATGAAACAATCGCAGCAGTATAGCCAGACAAAAGGTTCAGATTACGGTCAATTGAAGAATATTCGGTTGAAATTTTTTTAATGTTTTGACTCGAT
>JAEUSC010000099.1 GCA_016789035.1 Candidatus Omnitrophota bacterium | reverse complement strand
TCGATCTTACTGGCGCCCATTAGAATGCTGTTTTATAGCTGCGTTTTTGTGAAGGCCTTATTTGCAAGACGGCTGGAATGGAAAAGACAGGTTCGTGATTCTAAGAGGACATCGTTGAGGGAGGCTCTTAAGGCTCACTGGATGGGCACTGTGGGAGCGTTGATTCTGGCTGCTTTTACGTTTGTCACTAATCAAACGTTATTCTTATGGCTGTCGCTGGTTTTTGTGCCTTTAGTGTTGGCGGTTCCGGTGTCCATTCTTCTGAGTTTTCCCGAAATAGGAATGTTTTTCCAGAGACAGGGATTATTTCTTGCCCCTGTTGAGACTAGGCCGTCACAGGAACTTGTTCGTCTTCAGGCCATTTTGAGGGAGCACAAAGCGGAGGAGTAAGAAAAACTTCTAAGATCAGAAGCATCGCTTCTAAGAAGTTATTTTTTAGATTGGTTCTTAAGCATCGTACACTGACTGTCTGGCTTCATGCGTTATCACACAGGCGCGATAGTCAGGAAGATATAGAAGGCAGCTGCCGGAATTTAATTATCCGGAAATTTTGTTTTAAAGCATCAGAAACAGGTTTGCCCAGCCGGTCAATTTGCGGCGATAACCCGAGGTTAAATTTTGGGAGATCGTTTTGATCAGGTGAGTTCGCTGCAGCGGTGATAGAATCAGTAAAAAATTTTCTGCTTATAGAAGGAGTCCCGCAATGATGCGCAAGCGTAAAGTCCTTGTTCTTGCATTGGCCATAACGCTCCTTTCCTACGCAAACATTTACGCGGCGACCAGCCTTCCTCCACATGATGTCACAGACATTACTTCTTTGTCCGTCGAAGAATTAATGAGCCTGGAAATTTATTCCGCGGCTAAAAAACCCCAAGCCTACTTCGATACACCCAATGCCATTTATGTGATTACCCCCGAAGACATTCGCCGCAGCGGAGCTACCAATATTCCTGACCTGTTGCGGATGGTTCCCGGTGTCAGTGTTCAACAAATGGGGTCAGGCAGCTGGGACATTTCCATCCGCGGATTTAACGGGTTTATCTGGGCCAATAAATTGCTTGTCCTTATTGACGGCCGGTCGGTCTACACGCCTCTTTATGGCGGAGTGTATTGGGCGACACAGAATGTGGTTTTGGAGGATATCGAACGGATCGAGATCATCCGTGGACCCGGCGGAACGCTCTGGGGTGCCAATGCGGTCAACGGGGTTATTAACATCATTACCAAATCAGCCAAACACACGCAAGGAGCGCTGGCAACCGGTACATTCGGCAGTGAGCTGCAGGGTGAAGGCGTGTTGCGGTACAGCGGTGAAAAAGACGGCTGGTACTACCGCACCTACGGAAAATATTTTGAGCGGGATGACAGCTTTCATCCCAACGGCGCTGATGACTGGGACATGACGCTGACCGGCATTCGCCTGGAGAAGGAAAAATGGACCACCCAGGCCGATTTCTATCAAGGAGACATAGGGCTACGCAGCCGAATTGTTTCTTTTACATCACCATTTAGTCAGACAGTGGATGAAAGGTCTGATGTCCAAGGCTGGAATTTAATGAGCAAATATGAAGATGAGGATTGGTTATTTCAGATGTATTGGGACGTGACGGACCGGCGGACATCCACGTTCGGCGAGCGTCGAGACACGGTTGATATGGAGTATTCTCGCCGGAACCAGTTAACGGACAGGCAGCAAATAACCATCGGCGGCGGCTACCGTCTAAGATTAGAGAAGTTCAGCGATACGTTGAATGTCAGTCTTAATGACCCTTCCCGAACAGACCAGGTCTTTAATTTGTTTACTCAAGATGAGATTACTGTAATCGAAGATAAATTAAAGTTTATTGTCGGAACAAAACTGGAGCATAATATTTACACGGGTTTGGAAGTTCAGCCGAATGCGCGTTTGTCCTATCAGATTAACAATAAAAATATTTTATGGGGGGCTGTTTCTCGTGCTATCCGGATGCCGACCCGTATAGAGCTGGATTCCCAGATCACATCGTATTCAACGGTGTTCAGCAGGATTTCAGGTAATCCGGAGTTGAAAGCCGAGGAAATGATTGGTTACGAAGTCGGATACCGGACGCAGCCCACCGAAAACAGTCTTGTGGACGTTTCCTTGTTTTCCAATTCTTACGACAATCTTATTACGTATGATTTTGCCGGAACAATCACTGAACAAAGTCAGTTGCTTTTTGTTTATCCGTATTCCAACGGTATGGACGGAGAGGTTTATGGAACAGAAGTTTCCGCGGAGGTGCAGTTGGCCCATTGGTGGAAGTTAAAGGCGTTCTATGCTTATTTGCAAACCGCGCTTCATACCGATAGCGGTTTAACAGATGTGGGATTAGAGCGCATCTTGGAAGATGCGTCGCCCCGTCATAATGCGTACCTTCGTTCTTCATTTGATTTGCCTCGAGGATTTGAGCTGGATATCACGCTTCGAGGCCAGAGTTCAATTTATCAGTCATTGACTTCAGAGATTCCTGCCTTTGGAGAGCTGGATTTTCGGTTGGCCAAGAATATCAAGGAGTGGGAGTTTTCTTTGGTTGGTCAAAACTTGCTTAATGACCATCACCCGGAGAACAAAGTTTATACCACGGCCGAAATCGAGCGGGGCGGATATGTAAAAATAAGACGGGAATTCTAATGCGGATTTTACGAAGCACAATACTGGTTCTGCTTACGATAAGCTGCAGTGCGGTTTATGGCGCGAGTTCTATCACGCAAGAAGAAGTCGAGACCGCATTCATTTATCATTTTTTAAGCTATACGCACTGGGAGGATGATCTGAGAAATTACAATGTTTGCATCCCGGAAGACCAGGGATTGCGCAACATCGCCGATAAGATTCTTAGAAATAAGCAGGTGAACGGGCGCACCATTTCCATTGTCCCCAAGGCGGGTTCCTGTCATGTATTGATTTCGAATGTTCCCTCAAATAATAAGAACACCCTAACAATAGGACTGTTATCTTCGGGGGCCCTGATGGAATTCCGTATCGTGGATAATAAACTGAAATTTGCCGTCGACTTAGAGAAGCTAAAGAACTCCAATCTTAAAATCAGCAGTCAACTGTTGAAACTCGCTATCCTAGAGGAAAAGCCATGAAATCTCCCATTGTTAAAAGGATCATCATTTTTGGGGTCGTCAGTGCTTTTATTTCTTTGATGCTGGCCGCCCTCGGTTTTGGAATTGCAGAATTTTATAATATAAAGAAAGAATCGCGCAATAAACTCAGCTCACAGATGGACATCCTAATTTACAACCTACAGCCTGTTTTGTTGTTTGATGATGCGGGGGCTGCCAACAAAATGTTGATGTCGCTTCGCGATGATAAGTCTATCAATAGGGCCTTATTGCTGGATGTTAATGATAAGGAATTTGCGACTTTTGGAACCCGCAGTGCACCCAGCGATTTACGGATGGTTAAACCCATTGTTTATGACGGAAAGGTGATCGGCCGTTTGGTCATTGAGTCGCAGTATTTGGGCTTTAAAGAAAGGCTTCACGCTTATCTTTTTGTTTCTTTGTTAATTATTTTGATTTCGATCCCTGCTTCCTACCTGATTTCTGCCCCGATCCGTCGGCAGGTATCCAGTGCAGTCAATCAATTAGAAAGGCAATCAGACTGGCTGCGTCTTTTGGCCGACCAACTGGTGGGTACGGAGCAGGCGGAAAGAAAAAGGATTGCTGCGCTTTTGCATGATCATCTGCAACAGATTCTGGTGGCCTGTAAGCTTAAGATCTCACTGGCTATGCAGGCGCTCAACAATCGTCTTTATGACAAAGCCTCCGCGGATCTCGAGACGGGAAAAAATTTTCTTGAGGAAGCCATTGGTGCGGCCAAGTCTTTGACAGTGGAATTGCGTCCGCCGGTCTTATATGAAGACGGTCTTCCGGCGGCTTTTCAATGGCTGGCCAAGAAATATTATGACCAGCACAATCTCAAGGTTCTGTTAAGCATTGGTGAGATTCCTCCAAATCTTTTAGACAGTCTCAAAATTATGCTTTTTGAATCCGTTCGGGAGTTGCTATTTAACGTGGTCAAGCATGCTAAGGCGGCTAGTGTGGAATTATTTATGGAATATAAAAACGGCGTGATTATCGCCCGGGTGAAAGACGAAGGGCAAGGTTTTGATATCGGTCAACTGGAGAAAGTATCGGCGAAAAGTTTTGGCCTCTTCAGTCTTCGTGAGCGGTTGAAACTGATTAATGGCGAGCTCAATGTGGAATCCCATCCTTCTCAGGGGACGACAGTCGAGATTATTGTTCCCGTGGAAATGAAAAAGTCACCGGCCATCAGCACCAGTCTGGTTGCCAAACAAGAAAGTGAAAAGAAGGCCGAAAAGAAAAGAGGATCAATCAAGATTCTTTTAGTGGACGATCATAAACTCGTTAGAGAAGGACTGATTAATATTCTTAAAGAGATCCCTATTTTTGAGATTGTGGGCCAGGCGGAAAACGGGCTGGAGGCTGTTGAGAAGGCTGAAAGCTTTCATCCCGATGTGGTCATTATGGATGTCAATATGCCGGAGCTCAACGGCATTGAGGCCACGCGAATCATGAAGACGAAATTTCCTTCCATGGAAATTGTGGGATTGTCCGTTCAGGACCAGCAGGGTGTGGCTGACTCCATGAAAAAAGCGGGGGCAGTCACTTTATTAAACAAAGGGGGGGATCCCCAGGAGCTTATTAAGACGATTTTCTCCTGCGTCGGAAAGTAATGGTATTGACAGGCATTGTAAGCTGCGGGCCTCACGGATTCTAATAATTTCGCGGTCATACGTGCCTGCCAGAGAAAACGGGTATGCTTGATA
>JAEUSC010000104.1 GCA_016789035.1 Candidatus Omnitrophota bacterium | reverse complement strand
TTTTATGTTTGAGCGGGTTGAGATTCTATAGGCCAACATTCGGCGATGCTGGTTTTTGGTTAATCACCAATAAACCTTTGCCTAAAGAAATTCACGATGAGGACGTAGTCTTTGAAAATAAGAACGCCCAGAAAGGACAGATCCGTCGGGCAAAGCTCGTTTGTGAGGGCGAAACTGGACGGGTCAAGTGCCGCTGGGCGTTTGATGTTCGGAGAGATTAAATGCCTTGCCAATCAGAGGAAGTTATGGCCTACTCACCCCAAAATGAAAGGGGGGTTATGGATTGCAGAATTAAGAGTCGTTATATCAGCGTGAAGCAGGAAGGTTCAGAAATTTATGTTGAGAATCTTCCGCTTCGTGGCGATATCCATGAGTTTGTAAAGTCGGCGAATTATACGCTTCATTTGGTTCGGCAGGCGATGCCAAAGGCGAAGTGGTCTTTGACCATTGAAGAGGAATGGAGTGACGGCAGGTATCGGAAATATTTCAAAATTTTGGATATTGAAACTGGTAAGTTGCAAGAAACGGTTGTTTAAAAAGAGGGAGGATTGTGATGGTAAAGAAAATTAAGAAGCAAAAAGTTGTCGAAGAAAAACCGGTAATTGAAAATACACGGCAGGGACTTATGTTACAGGCGAAGGAGCGGGGGATTAAAAATTTCCGTGTACTTAACAAGGAAGAGCTTCAAGAAGTTTTGGCGGGAAGTGCTTCGCAAGAACGAATCGCGGAGGTTGTGGATGGTGCTGTAGCTAGATGGAAATCTGGCTGGGGATCACGAAAGAGAAAGACATGAAAATTCAAGCAACTATTGATATTGATGTTGTGATGGGCGGGGTCTCGCATGACCGCACTGGTTTGCAGGGATATTTACCGGAGGGAACTCGGTATGAAGACATTGTCCAGGTATTTGGCGAGCCGCAGTTTGGTAAATCGCTTGATGGTAAGATTCAAGTCGAGTGGGTTGGCAGGATCAACGGTTTAGTTTTTACAATCTACGATTATAAATCACGGATTGAGCCAGAACGGAATACTGACTGGCACATTGGAGGCAGGATTAAGTTCGTCGATATCCTCGTAAATCGTTTTTATGAAAATAATTAAAAAATGGTATTGCTTGACAGATACAAGGTTAGATTATAAACTTTGAACATGAAATTTTTGAAAGTAATTATCTTAGCCCTTTTTCTGGTAAGTGTTTTTCCTCTTGGGGCATTCTGCAGTGATGAACATCAGGATACAAGTGCTAATCATGGTCATTGTGTTTTGATGTGCCATACAGTTTGTGCTCATGCAACTGCCCCGGATCAAAAAGTTGTTGCTATCCCAGCAACTTCCGCAGTATCTTCAGTTTTATCTCCCTATGATTTCTCTTACCAAAATCCATCCCTCGATACTTTTAAACGACCCCCGGTAGTTTCCGCATAACATATTCTTTTCTGTTTTTCCTCTTCTAAATAAGTAACTGTTTTCTGTTTTTAAAACAAAGGGATGGAAAATGCGTATTCGAATTTTTAGAGGGATTCCTCTATTTATTTTATCAATATTCTTATGTTCTCATTTTTCTTGGGCTGACCAAAAGAAAAATGATTCGCCTATATTGGAGAAGCTAAATTTTCATGAGGCGTTGGAACAAGCTTATCGATCTAATCCAAAAATGATTGAGGCTCGTAAATCTATTGAAGGATCGAAAGGAGATTTGATCACGGCTAGAACTTTTCAGAATCCCGAAGCAGAACTTGAGTTTGGGGGATTCAAAAAGAATGAGGATGCAGACCGAAAGGTTAATCTTGACAGCTTCGAGATCAAACAACCGTTCGATCCTTTAGGGGTTTGGTTTCTTAAGGGCAAGATTGCCTCTGGTGAAGTCAAAATACAAGAAGAACAATTAAGGTCTGTATGGATGGATATCTATTTAAACGTCCGACAGTCTTATTCTGAAATTATCCTTCATAAAAAAGAAATCGAGCTGTCATCGCAAAATTTGGAAGCGATGCGCCAATTTTTCAGCCGAGTTCAACTGCGCTACAATTCAGGTCAGGCGCTTAAGAATGATTTCCAGCGTGCCAAGATTGAATTGCTAAAAGCCGAAAATGATTTTTTAAGCGTTCAGAAGGAATTGCAGACTGGCAAGGCGCGGCTTAATTTAATGTTAGGGCGCCCCATGGAAACAAATTTTGAAGTTGTGGAAGAATTAAAAGAAGAAGAACTTTCCATGACTTTTGAAGATATTCAGGCGATAGGCTTTACAAACAGGCCAGATATCAAAATGGCAGATTTAGAATTAGATGTCAAAAGAAAGAAGCTTCTTAAAGAACACTTAAATCGCCTACCTTCCTATTACCTTGGGTTTAAGCGCATTGATGAAGAAGACAAGGATGATTATGCCGTCTTGGTGGGCATCAGCATTCCAATCTGGAATCTTAATCAAGGCGAAGTCAAGAAAGCCAAAGCTCAGAAAGAAATTCAGGAGCAGAAAGTCAAAGCGTTGCACAATCAAGCGTCATTGGAAATATATGAGGCCTATTTGAGGGCTGATTTGCATCATAAACAGTTGGATATCGCTAAAAAATCGCTTGAAGAAGCCGATGAGTTATCACGATTGGCGAATTTGAGATATAGCGAAGGAAAAATTGATTTTCTGAATTATTTAGATCAAATCAGGACGGCAACTCAGTCCAAGGTTAATTATTATCAGGCTTTATTTAATTTAAGCCGAAGTATCAGTGAACTGGAAGTGTTTCTTTCTCAGTCATTAAGACAGGAGGATTTTCTAAATGAGAAATTTTAAGGTTATTTTTTTCATTTTTATCGCTGTATTTGGTATTGCCATTCTTGCTTTTTACGGGGCAAAGAAAGTTTCAGCTTCAGACAATCATAAGCATGAAGAAGGTCATGATGATCACGAAAAGCATGGTCATGGGAATGATAAAAAGAAACCAGTTAAGCAGGAAAAGGAAGATGATCACAAGGGACATGACCATGGCGATGAGCATTCAAAATCAGAGAGTGGCGAAAAAGACGAAGACGGACATGATCATGGTGAGGAATCACATGATGAAGGCGTGATTAAGCTCTCCGAGGAGTCGCAGAAACTTGGGAATATTAAAGTCATGCCTATTGAATCCGAACCTCTGATACAAAAAGTTTTGGTTAATGGCCGAATCGCTCAAGATGTTGAAAACGTCAAGCATGTCCATTCGGCAAAATCTGGTAATGTTACAGAGTCTTTTGTTAGTTTGGGGCAGTCTATCAAGGCAGGAGAACGTTTATGTTCGATTGTCGCTCAAACCGACGGTGCGACAATTGAAATTAAAGCCCCGATTTCCGGGACGATTATTGCAGAGTTTATTAAAAAAGGCGACCATGTAGATGGAACAAACGCATTGTATACCATTGCTGACATGACGCGCCTTTCCGCCAATTTCGATGTGTATGAAAAGGATTTGGCGCATATCCAATTAGGCCAGAATATGAAGGTATTTCCTATTACTTATCCAGACAGATCATTTTCCGCTGAAATTGTTTTTATTTCGCCGCGGGTTGATGAATCGACGTTTACTACCCGCATCAAGGCGTTTGTTGATAATCCTGTTCAACTGTTAAAACTCGGCATGTCGGTGCGCGGTGAGATCGAGGTTGTTGAGGACTCTTCCTATTTAACGTTACCTTCGGATGCAGTCCAGAATGTGGAAGGAAAAGACATTGTTTTTGTCCAGACCGACAAAGAAACGTTTGAAAAGCGTGTTGTTGATATCAAATCAAAGACATCAAAAGAGGCCGCAATCTCCGGAGAACTCAAAAAAGGCGATTCCGTGGTTGTCAGCGGGGCGTTCATACTTAAATCCAAGCTTTTGGAAAGCGAGATGGAACACGCTCATGACCATTAAGAAACCTTTTAACCTTTCAGGAGATTAATTATGCTTGATAAAATCATACAATTTTCAATACAACACCGGGTTTTTGTTTTGATCGCTGGTCTGTTACTCGGTGGCATCGGCGTCTATAACTTTCAACGATTGCCGATTGATGCTGTTCCCGACATTACTAACGTACAAGTTCAAATCAATACGGAGGCAACAGGTTTTTCCCCTCTTGAAGTTGAACAGCGTATTACTTTTCCCATTGAAACCGTTATGGCGGGTTTACCCGGCCTTGAACAAACGCGTTCATTATCGCGTTATGGACTGTCACAAGTTACGGTTATTTTTAAAGACGGGACAAATATTTATTTTGCCCGTCAGTTGATCAATGAACGCATTCAGGAAGCTAAAGGTGAATTGCCGCCCGGTGCGGAGCCTGTGATGGGGCCTATCGCCACAGGGCTTGGTGAAATTTTTACGTGGACAGTTGAAGCGAAGGAGGGGGCTAAAAAAGCAGATGGCAGTGCTTATACACCTACTGATTTACGTACGATTGAAGACTGGGTTATTAAACCTCAACTGCGTAATGTGCCCGGGGTAACGGAAGTCAATACTATTGGCGGTTACGAACGGCAATTTCATGTTACGCCTTATCCTGAACGGCTAGTTTCTTATGGGTTAACTTTCCAAGACATTATTGAGGCATTGGAGCGCAATACTGAGAATGTCGGAGCTGGGTACATTGAGAGTGCTGGGGAGCATTATTTAATTCGCGCGCCTGGGCAGTTTAGCAGTTTTGATGAGGTCAATGAGATCATTGTTGGTTATCACGTGGGCGGGCCTGTTTATATCAAGAACATTGCCTCAGTCATAGAAGGTAAAGAATTACGGAC
>JAEUSC010000054.1 GCA_016789035.1 Candidatus Omnitrophota bacterium | reverse complement strand
GTCAACCACCAAAGATGCGTGGAACAATGGGCAAACAAATCACGGCTGTTACTTAAAAGCACGTTAAATGTTCCGATGTTGGCCAGATCTTTTATTAAAACCGACAATCGCTGATGGAGTCTTTTATCGGCAGGCGGCGTATAGGAGAACTCCAAACACAGCTGATCAAGAATCCAACAAAACGCATGCTCACTATCCGTCTCCCCAATGGGTTTAAAAGACTGAAGCTTTCTTTTTTTAACGGATTTGATCTGTCCGTTATGGGCGAAAACCCAATTTAACCCCCACAGCTCCCGGACAAATGGGTGCGTGTTGGCCAAAGAAATCTTCCCGCAATTAGCCTTGCGGATGTGACTGATGACAATTTTGCTCTTGATAGGATAAAGTTTAACCAGCTGTGCCAACTGTGAATCCAGTGCAGGCTTGGGTTCAAGAAAATTACGAACGCCTTTGCCTTCATAAAAGGCCACGCCCCAACCGTCTTTGTGCCCGCCACGGGATTTACTGCGTTTGATCAGCCCAGAGAAACTAAAACATATATCGGTCGGGACATTCGCATTCATTCCCAGCAATTCACACATTGAGACACTCCAAGGTTAACTCAGCTTTTAAAAATCCTCAATTTTCAGGATCGCAATCAGCGAACTCGTAATCATCAACGCCTGCAAAATCAAATGTCATATTCACAGTAGGTGATCTTCTTAGGCGTCAGAAAGACCTCATCATTTTTCGCCAGCTTTAATTGCGCATGTTCTTCCTGCGAGACTTCCACCTGAAATATTTCACCCTGTCTTGATTTGGCGTCAATCTTGACCATCGATCCGGCCGGATTAATAAATGTGATCGCCGCCTTGACGGAATCTGCCGACAGTGAAAAACGGCTCACTGTGAGTTGATGCGGACGGACGTACATTCTCCGGGGTTTTCCCGCCGCCCCCTGTTCTTCCTCGATTCGGGCATGAAAAATATTGACGTTACCCAGAAAGTTTAAAACAAAAACAGAAGCAGGATTGTGATAAACGTCCTGAGGACTCCCCACCTGTTCAATTTTGCCTTTATTCATGACAACGATCTTGTCCGCCACTTCCAAGGCCTCTTCCTGATCATGGGTGACAAACAGTGTTGTGATGTGAAGATCATCATGAAAACGCCTGAGCCACTGACGCAGTTCTTTGCGCACTTGCGCATCCAAAGATCCGAACGGCTCATCCAAAAGCAGGACTCTAGGCTCAATAGCCAAGGCCCGGGCTAAAGCAATTCTTTGACGCTGACCGCCGGATAATTGCGCGGGGTACCGATTAGCCACCCAATCCAATTGTACCAGCCGAAGGAGCTCATGCACACGCTCCTTGATCTGTGCATCGGTCGGCCGAAGGTGTTTGGGCTTGACCCTCAAGCCAAACGCGATATTTTCAAAAACAGTCATGTGACGGAATAAGGCATAATGCTGAAACACAAATCCCACATTACGGTCCTTGACCTTCGTTTCTTTGGTATCTTCACCATGAAAAAGGATCTCTCCCGCCTCCGCCGTTTCCAGTCCGGCGATGATGCGAAGCAATGTGGTCTTGCCCGATCCGGACGGTCCCAATAAAGCGATCAATTCTCCAGTGTTGATGTCCAAAGAAACCTCATCCAAGGCCTTAAACTGTCCGAACGTTTTAGTGACCTTATCAACCTTAATGCTCATTTGTGATTCTCCGTCTTAACGGCAGCCCGCAGCTCTGCCCGATACTTAAATTCAATGATGGACTTTAACACAAGCGTGACAATGGCGAGCATTGCCAGAAGAGAAGCTGCAGCAAAGGCCGCCGTAAAATTGTATTCATTATAAAGAATTTCGATATGCAGCGGCAGCGTGTTGGTTTGACCGCGAATGTGCCCGGAGACAACGGACACAGCGCCAAATTCGCCCATAGCGCGCGCATTAGACAAAATAACACCGTACAACAATCCCCACTTGATATTGGGCAACGTAACCCTCCAAAACGTTTGAAAACCGCTCGCCCCTAAAGTCATAGCCGCTTCTTCTTCGTCGTTTCCTTGAGCCTTCATGACCGGGATAAGTTCCCGGGCAACAATCGGAAAGGTCACAAAAATGGTGGCTAAAATAATGGCCGGCGGGGCAAAAATAATCTTGATGCCATGCTCCATAAGCCAAGGAGCAAACGGCCCTTGCGCGCCAAACAACAAGATGTAAATCAATCCCGAGATGACCGGAGAGACGGATAACGGCAAATCGATCAAGGTAATCAATAAATCCTTCCCCCAGAAATCAAACTTGGCAATGGCCCATGAGGCCGCAATCCCGAACAGCAAATTTAACGGAACGGCTATCAGTGCCGTAACAACCGTTAATCGGATGGCCGCTAAAGCATTCGGTTCCGTCAGCGCCTGAAAATAAACAGCAATGCCTTTACCTAGCCCATTGAGAAAGACCGCGCTCAATGGTAAAAAAAGAAATAACATCAGAAAGGTTAGGGCCGCTCCGATGAGTAAACGGCGCATCCAAACAGGTTCTGTTCGCGTGGACATGTCAGTTCATCCCAATACGGTTCAAAGAAAGTTTTTGCAAAAAATTTGTTAGCGCTAATAACGTAAAGGAGGCCAATAACATCACAACCGCGATTGCGGTGGCGCCGGCATAATCGTACTGTTCCAGCTTGGTCATAATCAAAAGTGGCACAATTTCCGTCTTCTTGGGCATGTTACCGGAGATAAAAATAACCGAACCATACTCCCCCAAAGCCCTCGCAAATGACAGCGTGAAACCCGTAATCAAAGATGGGATCAAATTAGGAAAAATGACCTTAATAAAAGTCTGCGTACGATTGGCCCCCAGACTTGCGGCCGCGTCTTCCAACTCGGCATCTAATTCCTGAATAACCGGCTCCACCGTACGAACCACAAAGGGAAGTCCGATAAAAATCAATGCGATTGTAATTCCTAATGGACTGTAGGCAGATTGAATTCCCCATTGATAAAGATATTTTCCAACCCATCCATTCTGCGAATAAAGGGAAGCCAAGGTAATTCCGGCGACCGCTGTCGGTAAAGCAAACGGAAGATCAACCAAGGCATCTACAACCTTTTTGCCGGGAAAGCTGTATCGCGCGAGCACCCAAGCGATCAAAAATCCGAACACAACATTAACAAGTCCGGCAATCAAACTTGTCATAAAAGTCAAACGATAGGCCGCAAGTGTTCGGGGACTCGCAATGACTTTCCAAATTTCCCCAGGTCCTAACGCGGAGGTCTTGATAAAAAGCATCGACAAAGGAATTAGAACAATCAACCCCAGATAAAAAATTGTAACTCCTAACGACAAATGAAAACCGGGAAGTGTGGTTTTTTGCTTACTGATTTTTAACATTCCAGATTCCTTTTAGAAACAGGCCAAGTTCAGAGACTCTCAGCCCCGCTCTAGTACTAGTTGGCGTATATTTGATCAAAGATTCCCTGGTCGGCAAAAAATTTCTTCTGGGCATTTTGCCATCCGCCGAAAACATCGTCAATGGTCAAAAGATCAATCTTTGCAAAGGTGGCGCTGTATTTTTGAGCAACGCTGTCTAAGCGCGGCCGAAAATAATGCTTGGCCGCAATCTCTTGTCCTTGTTCGGAATAAAGAAAGCTCAGATACTCTTCTGCGGCCTTTCGAGTTCCTCGACGGTCTACATTGCGATCTACCAAAGCCACGGGAGGCTCAGCAAGTATACTAACCGAAGGAACAACAATATCAAATTTATTTGCCCCCAATTCATTAACGGCTAAATAGGCCTCATTTTCCCAAGAGATAAAAACGTCGCCGATCCCTCGCTCAACAAACGTCGTTGTTGAGCCCCGCGCGCCCGAATCCAAAACTGGAACATTTTGATAAATCGCTTTTAATAATTCTTTTGCCTTGTCTTCATTGTTATTCCATTTGCGTAGTGCATATCCCCATGCCGCCAGGAAATTCCATCTGGCACCGCCGGATGTCTTAGGATTGGGGGTAATCACCGAAATGCCCGGTTTGGCCAGGTCGTCCCAATCTTTGATCTTCTTGGGATTTCCCTTTCGAACCAAAAAAACAATTGTGGATGTATAAGGAGAACTGTTCTCCGGCAAACGTTCCTGCCAATTTTTGGGAATGAATCCGGATTTTTCGGCAATGGAATCGATGTCATACGAAAGCGCGAGCGTCACCACATCCGCCTCAAGCCCGTCGATGACTGATCGGGCCTGCTTTCCAGAACCGCCGTGTGATTGATTAATTACAACATCTTCGCCGGTCTTTTCCTTCCAATGCGCAGCGAACGTTTTGTTGTATTCTTCATATAACTCTCTGGTCGGATCATAAGAAACATTTAACAACGTCACCGGCTTAGACCAAGCACTGGTTGTTAATCCAGCGACAAAAACTAACGTCAACAGTCCACTTAAAAATTTATGACCTTTCATGAACATCCCCTTTCACAGTTAAAATGATTAATAAGCCACTTGGAATCTGGTCGATATGACATTTT
>JAEUSC010000012.1 GCA_016789035.1 Candidatus Omnitrophota bacterium | reverse complement strand
ATGTTGTGCCAATCGGGAGAAGTTAGAGGGTTTCGGAAAGTTTTTTGGAACGGCGTCACCACTTTAGAGTTGGCTCATTTTGTTGATTATGCTGTGGATCGCAACATCACGGGCTTATATCACCTGTGTGGTGAAATTTTGTCCAAATATGATGTTTTAGTTTATTTAAGGAAATTATGCCGTTCTGGTATTGTCATTGTGCCGGATGACGCAAAGGTGCTTAATCGCTCACTAATCTCTCATCGGACAGACATTCCATATGTTGTGTCCCCATTTTCCATCCTATTGCAGCAGCTCAAATTATGGATTTTACAGCATCCTCGCGTCTATTGTTCTATGTCTGACTTGGACGCAGGGAACTTAAATCAGAATTGTTAGGGATCTGGATTTAAAGTTGCTTTACGGTCGGTAAATATGTTATCTTTAAAAGGTTATGATTAAAGAGATCAAACAATGCCGTATCTGCGGCAATCCGCATCTACAGTCTTTTCTTCATTTGGGAGAGCAAACGCTGACTGGCGTTTTTCCCCGAACAGCCAATGAGAACATTACAAAAGGACCTTTGGAACTTGTTAAATGCATGCAGGATAGTCCCTTGCACTGCGGGCTCGTTCAATTGAAGCATTCCTATGAGCTGTCCGAAATGTACGGAGAGAATTACGGTTATCGATCGGGTCTCAATCGTTCCATGGTCGAACACTTAGGCGGTCGCGTCAGGAAGCTGCTGAGCCTCATCCAATTATCAGCCGGCGATTTAGTCATCGATATTGGGAGTAATGACAGTACTCTTCTGCAAAGCTATCAGAGACAGGACCTTCAATTGGTGGGGATTGATCCTACGGGCGTGAAATTTAAGGAATACTACCCGTCTTATGTTGATCTGATTCCGGATTTCTTTTCTGCAGCTAAAGTCAAAGAACGACTCGGCAGCAAGAAAGCCAAGGTTATTACCTCTATTGCGATGTTTTATGATCTTGAAAGCCCGACGGACTTTATGCGTGAAATTTATGAAGTGCTTGATGACAACGGCCTTTGGGTCTTTGAACAAAGCTATATGCCCACAATGCTGGAGAAAGATTCCTACGACACGGTTTGTCATGAACATCTGGAATACTATGCCTTTGAACAGATCAAGTGGATGGCGGACAAAGTGGGCTTCAAGGTTGTTGATGTGGAATTCAATGCGGCAAATGGGGGGAGTTTTGCAATTACAGTCGCAAAACAATCCAGTCGGACGTTTCAGGAGAATACCGGACTGATTAATGCCATCTTGGCAGATGAAAAGAAAAAAGGATTAAGTACGATTGGACCATTTAGTGCCTTTACAGACCGTATCTCTCTCCAGAAAGATAATATCATTCGATTTTTAAGAGACGTTAACCAACAGGGGAAGAAGATCCTTGGTTACGGTGCATCCACTAAAGGTAACGTTATTCTTCAGTATTGCTCATTGACGGCAAGAGATATTCCTTACATTGCCGAAGTTAATCCGGACAAATTCGGACGCTTTACTCCGGGAACCGTGATTCCCATTATATCGGAACAGGAAGCACACGCTATGAAACCCGATTATTTTCTAGTGTTACCGTGGCACTTTAAGGACAATATCATTCAAAGAGAACGAGCATATCTTGATAGCGGCGGCGCCTTGGTTTTCCCTTTGCCTCAGATTGAGGTGATTTCTAAACAAAAGTGAATTGGGGTGCCATGAAAAAAGCCCTTATAGTCGGATGTGATGGTCAGGACGGGACCTATCTGACGGAATATTTAGAAAGAAAAAAATATCAAGTGATTGGTATATCCCGTCGGGGTCTGCACTTGCGGAATCAAAAGCGTTTGCAGCCTGTTGATATTCTTAAAACCCATCAAATCTCCAAGATTCTCTCTTCTCACCAACCGCACGAAATTTATTACTTAGCAGCCTATCATCATTCATCGCAAGATCGAAAAGACCAGCTTTCCGAACTGTTTGATAAAAGTTTCGGGGTTCATGTGCAAGGGCTAAGGAATTTTTTAGACAGTATGATTGTGCACTGTCCTAAGGCCCGGATTTTCTATGCAGCTTCATCGCATATTTTTGGTCATCCAAAGACGCGTGTTCAAGATGAACGCACCCCGATCGAGCCTGTGTGTGTCTATGGAATAACCAAGGCCGCGGGTCTGCAAATTTGTCGGTTCTATCGAAATGAATTTAAACTGTTTGCTAGTGTTGGAATTCTGTATAATCACGAATCTCCCATCCGGGCCGCAAAGTTTGTATCACAGAAAATTGTCCAGGCGGCCATTGCCATCAAACAGGGCAGGCAAAGAGGTTTGGTCCTAGGAAATTTAAATGCGGTCATTGACTGGGGATATGCCGGAGACTATGTTGAGGCTATGCACAAAATTTTGCGTGCCAAAGCGCCCGATGATTTGGTTATTGCCAGCGGTCAGTCGCATACTGTTAAGCAGTTTGTAGAGGGCGTGTTTGATGTTCTTAAGCTCGATTGGAAAAAATTTGTGCGGCAAGACGCAAGGTTAATACAGACAAAGCATCAAAGTCATTGGCAGGGAAATCCTGAAAAGCTTAAGAAATTGACGGGATGGAAACCAAAAAGAAATTTTAATGACCTCATTGCCTTAATGGTCGAGGCGGGGCTAAGGAATGCAAAATAGCCACAAACTTTTGATCTTCATTCCGACGTACAATGAGTCACAGAATGTTCGTGTGATTTATGAACGCATTAAGGCGCTGGCTCTTAATACTGATATTCTTTTTCTTGATGATGCCTCCCCGGACGGGACAGGCCAGATTATTGATGAAATCATTAAGAGCGATGGCCGTGTCTATGTTATCCATCGCACCGGAAAGTTAGGCATTGGAAGCGCTCATCAAGATGGCATCCGGTGGGCATATGACCGTGGTTATACAACGCTTGTTACGATGGACTGTGATTTTTCCCATTCTCCGGAATATATCCATGATTTTATCCGTCTTTCGAAAGAGGCGGACATTATCGTCGGTTCACGTTACATGGACAAAGGAAGCTTGGATCAATGGAATTGGTTGCGGAAGTTTCTAACACATACAGCCCATTTTTTGACCCACAATCTTTTGAAAATGCCCTATGATGCAACGGGCGCTTTTCGCCTATACAACCTGACGCGAATTCCCCAAGGGGTATTCGGTTTGGTTCAGTCCGTGGGATATTCCTTTTTCTTTGAAAGTCTTTATATTCTTTTCTTAAATAATTTTTCGATCAAAGAACTTTCGATCAGGCTTCCCGCGCGAACTTATGGAAATTCGAAGATGACTTTTCAAGGTGCGGTGCGAAGCACGATGCATCTGGTCCGCATTTATGTACGAACATGGACTGCTCGAAAGTCGTTTTATTTCATAAGTCCTCTTCAGAAGACTGACAACGTTTTTCGTGGCGAGCCAAGACCGTATACGGCGCAAGGTGCTAATTCTCCGGCGCAGGTTCAAAAAGAATGGGATATTTATTGGAATAAGGATAGAAAATCCGAGAATGTTGTTTATGACATGATTGCTGTTTTCTATCGCGTATTTATTATTCGCGGGATTTTAGACCATTTCACCCGAAGGCACTTCACCCGTGGATCGAAAGTTCTGCACGCGGGCTGCGGCGGCGGTCAGGTGGATGACGGAGTGGTCCGGTGGGTCCAATTATCCGCCATCGATATTTCCCATAAAGCGCTGGAAATTTACCGAAAATCCAATCCAATGGTTCGAGATGTTGTTCACGGTGATATTTTTAATCTGCCCTATCCGGCTCAGACGTTCCATGGTATCTATAACCTGGGTGTAATGGAGCATTTTACCGAACAGGAAATCAAAAAAATCCTGCAGGATTTTCACCGTGTTCTTAAACCTGGTGGCAAGATGGTCATACTGGTTCCTCCGGAATGCGGATTAAGCGTGATTTTTCTTAAAGGCGTTCACTATATTCTTAACGATGTTTTGAAAAAAGGTGTGCAATTGCACCCGGCTGAAATCAGCCGGCCGCGAAATAAAGCGCATGCCAAAGCGATGTACGAACACTTTGGACTTAAGATGGTTGAGTATTATTTCGGATTAAAAGATGCTTTTACCTATGCGGTGATTGTTTTAGAGAAGCCCGCAGATCCTTCCTAAAAAACGTTACTGAATAAGTCATATGATTTTGGTCACAGGCGCAACCGGCTATATAGGGCGCAGATTGATCCGGCTGTTATGTGCGGAATATCCGGCCTCGCAAATTGTTTGTCTCGTCCGTCCTCAGACGGACAGCGATAAAGAGCGCTCGGGGCGGGGCATTCTGCAGGAGTTGAAAGTCGGAATTGTCCAAGGAGATCTCCTAAATATAAGCAGTCTCAAAGGTCTTCCTCAATCACCAAAACTTCTTTTTCATTTGGCTTCCTGTACAGATACTTCCGTCAAAGATCATAGCGTTAATGATGTTGGCACAAGGAATTTATTGCAAGCCGTCGGTCCAATGTCTCGGACTGCACATATGGTTTTTACCAGCTCCATTGCGGTCAATGACGGAAGGGCTGACTGTTCAAGGCCGATGGTGGAGAATGATCGGGTTGTCTTAAAGCCGAGACATGTCTATGGTCGCCGAAAACTTCTAGCGGAAGAATTTCTAATGGAACAAGCGGCTAAACAATCTTTTTCGTTGTCAGTGATTCGTGTCTGCGGCGTTTATGGGTACGATGCAATAGAAAAAGGCCTTTACATGTCGCTGCGCCGCTTGGTATTAAATAATTCCTGGCTTGCGCGACTGGATTGGCCCGGACGGATCAGCAGCATGTATGTGGAAGATGTTTCATGGTTTATTCATAGGGTCTCGCAATGTCCACCGCCGTCAGGAAGGCATGAATTGTATATTCCTAGCGCAGAGGCACTGACAGTTGGGCAAATGTGTGCTTCTTACGCAACGGCACTGGGGCAAGACTATCAAACGTTAAAGGTTCCGGCGCTGGTTTGGCAAATGATGGGTTGGATTCTTCGGCGCCACCATGTTTGGGAAAAAATTCTGCCACATAAATTTTATAACATGATTTGGCAGGCTAATATTCTTGTCAGTCAGGGGTATTGGAATGAGTCGGTCAAATTGGAACAATTGGCTGGGGACAGAAATTTGACCCGTTTTGAGGAATTTTGCCGGATGGATGACGGGAAGCTTCAACCAAGAAGTTGCTAGAGTAGGTAAGGAATGGATATGGTTCGTAACTTGATTATTGTTGAATTTAAAGAAGAGGTTGAGTTTTTTTTGCAAAATCACCCGGCTTTATTTAAAGAGAACGTGAAGGTTGTCGCTCTTTTACCGGAAAGCTCTGTGATGTTGTCATCGGTCAACATTCCCCACGAAAATACGATACCGTACTTTCCGAAGGAATCTCACCAGAAATGTCTCGGGTACATTGATGCCATTATCACTAAGATTAATAATAGCATTAAGATTGAAGACAGATACGGTCTAAGAAAGACTTATGTTAATGCATTAACATTTTATCTCCGATGGTATTTGAGTTATGTGTTGGGCATTGTTGAAATTATCAAAAATATTTTGGACATCTATCCGGCTACTAAACTCCATGTCTGCGGATATTTACAATCGGATAGTACCGGCTTTAGCCTAACAGGCAAAGAGCGATTCTTGG
>JAEUSC010000007.1 GCA_016789035.1 Candidatus Omnitrophota bacterium | reverse complement strand
GTCGAAATATTGCCGTTAAGGTCATACGTCAGCGTTGTGCCGTTACTCAATGATGTGACCGCATGCGGACCTTATTGACCTACCTCTGATCAATCACCATGACAAATCTGTAGAACGCCTTTTGTTCTATGGATTTGTCATGCTTTCAAAAGATAAGGTCAATAACCCTGAGTCGTCCGTTTTCTAAAACCAAAGGACGAAGGGTATACTCAATTGGTGCCCGCGGGCACCAATTCAAAGTTGATAAAGAGCGCGCAAATACGCGTTTGTTAACCTCCAACCCGACAGGGTTGGATTGTTTTTGATTGTTAATCCCTCGCTACAAAAACAAAACCCTGTACCGACTTTTGGTACAGGGTTGGTTAGCAAGATATTCTGATATTTAAAAAAGAAGGAAGATGTCTCGTTGCGCCAAGGATCTTTCTTTTTTAAATGTCAGAGGTCATTTAGAAAACTTGTTCTTCTTAAATCACTAATTGGTAATCCACCCAAAGACCGTCTATCCTTAAAGCACCCTGAGGAGGATTTCCCATGCCTTACGCCAACCGACTTTTGACTGTTTTATCTGAACTCGCCTATAGCGATCTCAAACGCCAGATTGAATTCCTCAAAGCCGAAAACACCATACTTCGACAAAAATGCGTTCACAAACGTATCATCCTGACGCTAGCCGAGCGTCAAAAGCTTCTCAAGTACGGCCTACCGTTAGGCAGCAAAATTAAACATCTCATTTCCATTGTTCATTACACCACTTTCCGTCGATGGGTTGAGGAATCTCTACATCCTCAGGAGAAAACTGACCGACGCGGTCGGCCGCGGATCATCACCACACAAATCAGCGAACTGATTATTAACATGGCACGCATAAACAAGTGGGGCTATACCAAAATCCTTGGATAACTTAAGAAACTAAACATTAAGAATCTCTCACGTACGTCGGTCAGAAACATTCTCAAAGAATACGGTATTGAAGTATTTAAAATACGCTCACAGGATACCTGGGATCACTTCTTAAAACGCACCTTCAACACGCTTTGGGCGTGCGACTTCTTTGTGAAAAGCGTCTGGACACCGTTTGGCCGACGAATGTTCTACTGCTTATTTTTTATCAACATCAAAACGCGACAAGTTCACCTGGCAGGAATTACACGCAGAATCGACAATCAATGGCTGATAGAACAAACACAGAAACTTGATGCTGTCTTTGATCTTAAATCCGGCAAAGCCGTTCTCATTCGAGACAGAGACATCAAATTCTCAAAAGAATTCGACAAATTCTTTGAAGACAAAGGCATCAGCGTCATGAAAATTCCACCGCACTCACCCAATCTCAACCCTTACGCAGAAAGCTGGGTGGCAACCGTCAAACGTGAATGCCTTGATCATTTTTTGATAATCGGAGAAGTCCATCTGGAATATTTAGTTAAGGAATTTGTCAATTACTACAACAGCCATCGCCCGCATTCATCGCTGGATAATCAACCGATTAATAACTGTCCAGTTAAAATAGACGGAGAAATCCGCGCCCGACCAATACTGGGAGGCTTAATGCATCATTATTATCGACAATAAATAGTTAACCCAATTAACTTTCAGCGGAAGGAGTGTGTCTTTTGTAGGATAAAAATATAAAATCTTAAACTTTTTAGAAACAAAAAAGGACGAGGAAAGATCATTTCCTTCCCTCGCCCTTCTTGTTTCAAACTTTTTGTGAAATTTATACCAATCTCATTGTTTTTTGCACCCACCTATAATCTAAGTCGATTTTTTTGGTTCATTTTTTCTGTACAGACAGTCGCAAAAAAAAGGAGATGGCCGATTGACCATCTCCTGATTTGTTCTTCTTTTAAATTATTACTGATTGGATTCTAATACTTTTTTTATAGAGAAACCTTCTCCTTTAGCCCATTTCCTATCATAAGATTCGAGTTTTTCTTTTAAAAAATTTTCATCACAACTTTCCCACTTAATCAACATTTCTGGGACATTATGTATTGCATCTAACAAATCAGCTATCTCTTCATGAGACTTCTTTTGCCAAGCTAAAGCTCTAGCATGCAGAATAGCGTGTCTCATTGGATTCAAATATTTAACTAGCGTCTCTTGATTTGGTACACTCATAAATTCCTCCTAAGGATCATATTTACTATGTGACTTAATCACATCTACGTTGCGTCCTTCTTGTGTTGCAAGATAATGACGATGATGGCCGTCCATGATTTTACCATCAGAGTAAACTTCTATAGGATCAAACTTTTTCGGAGAATCCCTCAAGAAATTTAATGTGCTTTTATCAAGCGGGCCTGTTTTAGTTGATGTTATTGTGCTTGGGTCTACACCAATTTGCACCTGCGGACCTTGCGGGTCGAATGAATTGCTCGATAAGGACTTAGACAATGGTATATCTGTCGCATCAGCCCCATTAGTTGAAGTTACATTAATCTCAACTACCTTTCCCTTCGAGGCCTGCCCCTCGACAGCCACATCTGACTGAGCTGTATTCATTGCAGGTTGGGCTTCACCCTGTGCGGCAGTTCCTACTGTCTTATTAACTCCTGCCTTTGCTTGAGCATCCATAGCTTTTCCAATGGCTTCCCCAACCTTCACAACACCCTTTATAGCTAAGAACGTCCCGAAGGATGTTGCTGCAACCATTGGTGCTGATTGAATACTGGCAGTAAAAGCATTAGGGACACTCTGTCCTGTTACAACTGCATTTCCAACATTTTGCGCAGTACTTCCTGTTACAGCTCCGATAATAACACCTATCCCTTGGGCAAGAAACTTACCACCCAACTTTCCTGCGGCACCTATACCCGTGTATGCGCCCAAAGCTCCGCTGCCGTATCCAACAGCTGCAAATTTTCCGACATCCCAAACATTATGAATGTTGCCCGCATTTGTGGCCACATTGGCGATCGCGCTGACAATCCCGGAAAATATGACAGGATGCGCTATAGCGAAAGCACCAACCGCTTTTACAGCCGCAATGATGGCTGGAATAAACCAAAAATGGCCGGTCGGATCGACCAAGTTGACAGGATTATTATTGCAGTAACTGTACCGATTCAACGTCTGCGGGTTCATCGGACTTTGAACAATCGTATCCGGCGTGATGAAGCGGCCTAAGAGTGGCGAGTAATACCGCGCACCATAGAACATCAATCCTGTCTCATCATCCAGCGGCTTGCCGGTGAAGTAATACCAAGCGGCATTTGATGTGCCGAATTGATCGCGGCGGGCAAAATCACCGAAAGGTTTGTACTCGATAAGCTCAATTTGTGAACCGGCGGAGTTGGTAACTACATTCGCACTTCCCAGATGATCCTGGAAGTAGTACCGAACCTCGCTTGATGTCACCGTTGCAATCTTGGTGGAACCTAAAAACACATGATTAACCCATGCGCCTTTGGTTTCCTCTGACAGAGAGCCCACATAACGCGTAATCACACCCGACGTAACAGGAACTCCTGACACCGCCGGTGGGTTATAGGAAAGCTTATTATGCACAAGGATGCCATCGGCATAATAATTGTGCTCGCCCTCAACTTCCAAATTGTAAACCTGAATGGAATTCTGCGATTCAACTTTTTCAATTTTATTGATCGCAATCTCCTTGAGATTCTCATCCAGAAGAATGTCGCCTTCTTTGAGCTTGCCGATCTCAACCCAATCACCCTTCGAATAAAACTTATGATTCGCCGTGACCTTCAAATGCCCATTGATAAGCAAGTACTCCTTGGCGCTCTCGCCATCGAACATCTCCGTGACCTTGGCCGTCACCTTCGCCATCTTCTTTTCATCGTAGCTAACAACCGCATCGCCAATCTTCACATCCTCAATCGACTTGGTTGTGCCATCCGCCATACTGATCTTTGTTCCCGCCAAAAAGCAGGTATTGTTCCCCGCCTGACCGGTGGTGTAACTGATCTTGGCCGTGCGGCCACCGTCCCCGTCGTAAAAATACTGTCCCAACGTGACGCCATTTTTCTTCGCATCAATCAAGCGGTTCTCCACATCATACGTAAACGCCTTGCTATCACCGGTTTTGACCATGGTCGAAAGATTGCCGTTAAGGTCATACGTCAGCGTTGTGCCGTTACTTAATGATGTGACCGCATGCGGACCCGCATTCACCTTACTATAGGTGTAGCTCACCCCTTCTTTGGTGACAATATTGCCGATCGCC
>JAEUSC010000466.1 GCA_016789035.1 Candidatus Omnitrophota bacterium | reverse complement strand
GTCAACCGGAACGGGATCAACGCCAGTCACACGCCCCTGCTCTTTGATCGCCTGTTGGGACACTCCAGGCGTAATTTCGATGTATTTTTCTCCCAGAAGACCCAGCTGATTGATAGAGATCGTCGAATCAACCGGAATGGTTATGCCTTCATCAATAATCAATTCAACATTGACCTTCAGTTGGTTGCCTTCGGTAAGAATGTTAATATCTTTGACGGTACCAGCCTCAACTCCCGCCAGACGCACGGGGGCCGCTTTCTTTAATCCGTTGGCATAACCGAAAATCACATTAAGTTTCTGTCCGCGTTCAAAGAACGAAAAATTCCCGACAGATAATATAGCCACGGTAAGACATCCAATCGCAATAAGGACAAACGCCCCTACTTTTAATTCCAGATTGGTCTGTTTCGGCATGGCGACATTCTCCTTTTTATTAAGCTTTTTGGCTGTCCGCCTCTTCGGGCAGAAACAGTTGAAAATTATTTCTTTTGAATGATGTGACCGAACACTAAACTTTCATCTTCAGTGATCGGTCCGTGCGCTTCGCCATGAATAAACTGATATACAACCGGATGCTTCGAATTACGAATTTCATCCACCGATCCGTCGGCAATCACCTGACCATGATAAAACATAGCAATCGAATCAGCCACCTTATAAGCCATATTCATGTCATGGGTGACAACAATGGAAGTCACCTTTAATTTATCGCGCATTTCTATAATAAGATTATTCAGCGCCGCGGCAGTGATCGGATCGACTTCGCTGGTCGGCTCATCGTAAAGAATGATCTGCGGCTCCATGCAAAGAACACGGGCGAGACTCACACGCTTTCGCATCCCGCCGCTTAACTGTGACGGCATTAAATCCTGTACGTCCTTAAGACCTACAAGCGCGAGGGCGTCAGCCACGCGGTCATCCACCGTCTTTTTGTCCAAATCCATAAACTCATTCAGGACAAAGGCCACGTTTTCTCCCACATTCATGGAATCAAATAGTGCCCCGCCCTGGAACACAAGACCGATCTCCATGCGGATTTTATTGTATTCACGCTCTTCTAAATTGGTGACTTCAACGCCATTGACCTTGATGGAACCGGCATCCGGCCGAATAAGACCGACAATATTTTTTAACAGAACACTCTTTCCCACACCGGAACGTCCAATAATGACTTTTGTCTCTCCCCGACGAACTGTCAGGTTAAGACCATTAAGAATTTTCTTTCCGTTAAAGGCTTTGTATAAATTTCTGATCTCAATCATATTAACTCTGGAATAAAAAATAAAAAACAAATGTAAAGGCGCAGTCGAGCATAATGATCAAAATGAATGATCGAACAACGGCTGTTGTGGTCGCCGTACCTACTCCATCGGCACCGCCTTTCACGTTTAACCCCTGATGGCAACCCACAACCGCAATGACCATCGCAAAGAAAATTGTTTTGATCAGACCGGTGGCAATATCCTTAAGGTGCAGCGCATCGCGGACCATCTGCCAATACATGACACCATTTATGCCTAATTTCTTAACACAGATGATGTATCCGCCGAAAATTCCAATAAAATCAGCAAAAATCGTCAAAACGGGAAGCATGATTACAAGCGCTAGAAAACGCGGAACAACAAGATATTTGACGGGATTGACGGCAAAGGCCTTGAGAGCTTCGACCTGTTCGGTTACCACCATGGATCCTATTTCGGCTGTAACTCCGGCGCCAATGCGGCCGGCGACAATAAGCGCCGTTAAAACCGGCGCCAGCTCACGTGTCAAGGAAAGAGCAATAACGTTGGGGATGTAAATCTCAGCAGACAGCTGAACCATCAGGTAGGCCATTTGAAGAGCAATGATCATCCCGATAAAGAAGGAAACCATTGCGGAAATTAAAAAACTTCCAGGGCCGATCCGCTTAGCCTGGACAAGAAAACGGTAAGTTTGAAATGGCGGGACGCAGATCCAATAAATGGTCTGTCCACAAAGGATGGCCAGCTGGCCGATGTAGGCCAGCCATCGAAACATCCAGGGTTTTGTTAGTGCAACTACAGAGACCCGGTTAAAATCCAATCTTTTTCTCCATACCAAAGAGTTCAGAGCTTCCTTGATCGATAGAACCTGTCCTTTTGTCTTTCTTCAAAAAGAACTTAGTTTCGGTTGCTCCATCGTCATTCAAACCGTAGGTACGCTTAAAATCCCATTGAGACTGCAAAGCATTTTCCTTAATTAAAGGAATCTTCTGAATTGACTGAAATTGCGTCTTTAAATCTACTTTGCTACTAAAATCAAATTCTCCCTCAATATCAAACGTAAAACCGTTTGAATTTGTAACGGTTGATCCCGCTAGCTCAATGACCGGATATGTTCCCTTCATATGCAACGACAACACCTCATACGAAAAATTTTGGATCAAGCCCTTTTGGGAAAAAAACTGGGCTGATACGGACAGCTTCTGCGGCGTTCCCGCCCACTGAGCAAATCCGGAAATGGTTCCTTTGGCAGTCATTTTCCTTGCCTCATCCTTCATCCAAAAAAGGGCAGACTGCAAATCCACATCTTGAAGACTAAAACGAACATCCATTTCAAAGGGCGGGGCTGCATTTATAAAACCATGGCCTGTCAATCCCGCCCAAGACAACCTATCCACACGAAAAATCCCGTCAGTCAAATCAAAATCAAAAACCAAACCTTCATGATCCATCGACTTGTCTTCTGGCTCTTGAACTATCCTGCCAGAAAATTTTGTAGAGGGAAATGTTTTCTTATCAAATTCAACAGCGCCTTTTAAACGCGTTGTTCTATCAAAGAACAGGGGCGAATCATTTGTAAAACTAATGTCTAAAGTAAAAGTTTGACCTTGCCGTTTAGAAACATTCAAGTCCCATTGCTGACCAATAGGGCCAGCAATGAGCTTGATAGATTGTTTCTGAACATCAATACTTCCGGAAAAAGGATAAAGCTCATCCGCTGCGGCGACGGAACTTATCGCCGTTGCCAATAATAAAATCAGCAATAACGGCTTTGCCTTCACGCTATTTAAGTAAAGACGAGTTGTTCTGCCTCGCGTTTGATATTAACTTTCGTGCCGTCTTTCAGCCGGCCGGCAATGATATTTTCGGAAAGCTGATCTTCCAAATACCGCTGGATCGTTCTTTTCAGCGGCCGTGCCCCATAAACAGGGTCAAAACCTTTCTCAATGAGAAAGTCCAGAGCATCCTGAGACAAAGTGATTTCAATGCCTTTGTCTTTGAGACGATTGGCCACCTGCTTAATTTCCAGCTGAACGATCTTGGTCAGATCTTCCTTTGTGAGTGACTTAAAGACAATGATGTCATCGACACGATTGAGAAATTCCGGCTTAAAGGCCTTCTTGACTTCCGATAGGAGCCTGTCACGAAGGATCTCATAGTTATCGGACTCCGACTGGGCCACAAAACCCATGGTTCCCTGTTTACGGACAGTCTCGGCACCAACGTTGGAGGTCATTAAAATAATGGTGTTTCGAAAATCCACCACTCGTCCTAGACTGTCTGTCAAACGGCCGTCTTCAAAAACCTGCAACAGCAGGTTAAAGACATCAGGGTGTGCCTTTTCAATTTCGTCCAACAAAATGACAGAATACGGACGGCGACGGACCTTTTCTGTCAGCTGTCCGCCTTCTTCATAACCCACATATCCCGGCGGCGCACCAATAAGTCGAGACACGTTGTACTTGTCCATATATTCAGACATGTCAATCTGAATGAGCGCATTTTCATCACCAAACATGAATGACGCAAGCATGCGGGCGAGCAGCGTCTTTCCAACACCTGTAGGACCTAAAAAGATAAAAGACCCGATCGGCCGACGGGGATTCTTGATGCCCGCGCGGGAGCGGCGTACGGCGCGTGCAATCGCGCTGATCGCCTCCTCCTGGCCAATGACCTTCGATCGCATGTCCTCTTCCATCTTCAACAGGCGCTCGGTTTCCTTTTCTTCAAGACGAACCAAT
>JAEUSC010000458.1 GCA_016789035.1 Candidatus Omnitrophota bacterium | reverse complement strand
AATCGCATGAGCAATTATGGAATGTCCGATATTCAATTCTTCTATCTTTGCAATACGAGCAATTGCAGCCGTATTTTGATAATTTAAACCATGCCCAACATTTACAATCAATCCCTGATCGTGAGCATACTTTGCAGCCCCCACAATCTTGTTTAATTCTTTGGACCGGATTGAAGATGTCTGTGCATCCGCATAGGCGCCAGTATGAATCTCAATGGCATTGACGCTAAGATTTACACAAGCATCAATCTGCTTTTTATCGGCGGCAACGAATAAGCTAACAATAATACCCAATGCCTGAAACTGTTCAACAACCACGGCAATCTTCTTATAATTTGCAGCCACATCAAGCCCGCCTTCTGTTGTCAACTCTCTTCGCCGTTCCGGAACGAGAGTTACCTGATCCGGTCTTACAGCCAACGCAACTTTGACCACAGAAGGATGGACAGACATTTCCAAATTAAAATTGTTTCGAACCGCCTTACGCAGAGCGTAAACATCGGCGTCCTGAATATGTCGTCGATCTTCACGCAAATGTGCGACAATACTGTTAGCACCGCTTCTTAAACACATTACGGCCGCCTCCACAGGATCAGGTTCGACACCGCGTCTGGCCTGACGAACAGTGGCGACATGATCGATATTCACACCGAGCTTGGGCATACTATTTCTTAGGAACCGAATAAAGGTTGGGAGCCATTGCCTGCCTGCGCATTTCACCGCTAATGTAAAACCACGTGATGATCGCCAAGACCAAAGCAACAACTTTGAGGGTTAAATTTGAAATCACAATCTTTTTCATAAACTATTTCTTCTTTTTGGATGTCCGGATTAATAGCTCTTTAAGAATCTCAAAACATCTGTCCTTGTTGGCAACCGGAATAAACCTTCCGTCACAGGCAATGGAAGCCTCACCTGTCTCTTCTGAAACCATAACCACCACAGCATCGGTCTGTTCCGTCAAACCGACTGCCGCCCGATGCCGGGTCCCCACAATCCTGCTGAAATTAGGATTATCTGATAGCGGAAAAAGACAAGATGCCGCCACAATGCCATCACCTTTGACAATAACCCCGCCGTCGTGCAAAGGCGTTGTGGGCATAAAAATGCTTTGCAAAAGCGCCGACGAAATCTTACCGTCAATGGCAACCCCGCTCTCCGAATATGAAGTCAAACGCGTTTCGCGTTCGATCGCCATTAAGCATCCCGTTTTTCTTTTAGAAAGTTTGTAAACAGCATCTACGACTTCATCAATCATGGCAATCATTTCCGCCTCGCCCAGGCTGACAGTAAATAAATGCCCCTGGCCTAGACGAGCTAAGCCCTGACGCAGCTCCTGCTGAAAAATGATCAAAATAGCAATGATCGACAATCCAAAAAATTTGGTCAGAAGCCAGATGATGGTGTCTAACCCCAAAATCTGCGATATCAGATAGGCAATAATCAGGTAGGTAATCCCTCGAAGAACCTGAAAGGCACGGGTGCCCTCAAAAAAAACAAGGACACGATAAAAAACAAACCAGAGAATGAGAATTTCCAATGTGGGCTTAAGCATTGACCAGAAATAGAAATATTTCATTTGATCTCAACCAATTCTGGGTTTAAGACTGCATCGGCCACTTGGGCAGCCTGATACATTTCCTTGACATCATGGACTCGAATGATATGTGCCCCTCCCGCAATGGAAAGAGCAACACTGGCCGCAGTCCCCCAAATCCGATCGCTGACATCTTGACCTGTTGCCATCCCAATAAAGGACTTGCGAGAGGTTCCGATCAACAATGGTTTTTTAATCTTACTAAATTTTGCTAACTGTTTGAGAATGCTAAAATTCTGTTGGGCTGACTTGGCAAACCCAAACCCTGGATCGATTATGATTCTATCTAAATTCACACCGCTGTCCAAACATTTTTCCACGGAAATGCTTAAATCTTCAATAATTTCTCCGAGAAGATCCTTGTAGTGAGTCAAAGACCTCATGGTGCGCGGAGTTCCTCGCGAATGCATTATGACAATGGCTGCCTCATAGTTGCTAATCATTTTCAAAAAGGATCGTGCCATCCGCGTTCCATTCACATTATTAATAATGTCAGCGCCGGCATCCAAAGCCTCGCGGGCAACCTGCATTTTAGAAGTATCGACCGAAATCAAAACCCCGGACTTCTTTCGCAAGAGACCAATCGTGGGAATGACCCGGTCAATTTCTTCTTGGACGCTAACGGCTCTTGCATGAGGACGCGTCGATTCTCCGCCAACATCAATGATATCGGCGCCGTCATTAATCAGACGCAAGGCATATTCAC
>JAEUSC010000430.1 GCA_016789035.1 Candidatus Omnitrophota bacterium | reverse complement strand
AAAAAGTGAATATAATTTTACTCATCATCATATTTGCGCTGAGTACTTATATTTTCTTTTCTGATGAGATCAAAGCCATCAAAGATCGCGATCCGGCTGCCAAAAATAGTTTAGAAATTATCCTTTTGTATTCCGGTCTGCATGCGATTGTTATGTACCGCATCGCCAATAAACTTTGGCATTGGAAAGTTCCGTTTTTCCCTAGGGCCATTTCACAATTGGCCAAATTTGTTACCGCAATTGAAATCCATCCAGGAGCGACCATTGGCAAAGGGCTGTTCATTGATCATGGCTCAGGCGTTGTGGTGGGAGAAACATCCATTATCGGCAATAATGTCACGCTGTTTCAGGGGGTGACCTTGGGCGGGACAGGAAAAGAAACCGGTAAACGTCATCCTACGATTCTCGATAATGTTGTGATCGGGACAGGGGCCAAGGTGTTAGGCAATATCACCGTCGGAAACAATGCGTATATCGGAGCCAATGCGGTTGTGATTCGAAATGTTCCCCAGAATTCGACGGTCGTTGGGGTTCCTGGCCACATCACCAAGCAGGACGGCAAGAAGATTGATATCAGTATGGAACATGTGCAGATTTCCGACCCGATTATGGCCAACATGGCGAAATTATTGAAACGTATTAAAGTGCTGGAAGAGAAAATAGGGGACCGCGATAAAGGTTCTGAGATTTAAGTTAGAGCAAAGTTATGTCCATTCACATTTTTAATTCGCTGACCCGTCAAAAAGAAGAATTCATCCCTTTGCATGATAAGGTGGTCAAGATGTACACCTGTGGTGTCACGGTTTACGATCAATGTCATATCGGTCATGCCCGCAGCTTGTATGTCTTTGATGTCATCCGACGGTATCTTAGATTTCGCGGCTATCAGGTGATGTTTGTACGTAATATTACTGATGTGGATGACAAGATCATTCAGAAGGCCAATGAGTCTAAGAAAACCAGTCAGCAGGTCTCCGAAGAACAAATTGTCAAATATTATGAAGATTTGAAGCTCTTGGGAGTGAATCCCGGTGATGCAGAGCCGAAAGCGACCGAGAACATTCCCGAGATGATTGCCCATATCCAGGGGCTCATCGCAAAAGACATGGCCTACGCGGTGGACGGCGATGTTTATTTTAACGTTCGCAAGTTTGACAGCTACGGCAAACTTTCCGGCCAAAGCATTGATAGGATGTTGGAGGCCGTCCGCATTGAAAAGGGCGACAAGAAAAAAGATCCTTTAGATTTTGCCTTATGGAAGAAATCCAAAGAAGGCGAACCGGTTTGGGACAGCCCTTGGGGCGCAGGACGTCCGGGCTGGCATATTGAATGTTCCTGCATGAGTATGAAACATTTGAAGACACAGACTCTAGATATTCATGCCGGCGGACGAGATCTTATCTTTCCCCATCATGAAAATGAGCTGGCGCAGTCCGAAGGTTTGACGGGAAAGACTTTCGCCAAGTATTGGATCCATCATGGTCTTTTGACGATCAATGGGCAGAAGATGTCTAAGTCCCTGGGCAATTACATCACGATCAAAAATGCGGTAGACAAGTATGGCGTCGATACACTGAAGTTATTCTTCTTGTTCTCTCATTACGCGAGTGCGATTGATTTTAACGAAGAAAAGGTTCAGGACGCAAAGAAAGCTTTAGATAAATTTGATATTCTGTTTTGGAAGGCCTACAGCATCATTAAAGACAAGAGCCTTTATCAAACAACGAAGAACGTTGATTTTGTCGAAAAGGCCCGGACCGATTTTGTTGCTGCGATGGATGATGATTTTAATACACCCAAGGGATTGGCAGTTCTTTTCGATTTGATCAGCACCACTCATAAATACATTGATGCCGGCAAACGTCATGATGACTATGAAGGTGTTATTTTTACGGCGGTGGATGCCTTAGAACACATTGCGTCGGACATTTTTGGTCTTTTTGCCAAGGAAAAAGAGGTGGCTCTTTCGCCGGAGTTAGAGGCACTTCTGGACGATCGCAAACAGGCACGGGCCGATAAAGATTTCAAGCGTTCCGATGAATTGCGGGAGGCCTTAAAGCAAAAGGGCATTGCCGTTGAAGATACCAAAAACGGGCAGACGTGGAGGTTTATTTAAGTGTCAGGTGCCAAGATCCTTAATCAGATAAAGAAATTGCTGACCACAGGCTGCTGAACTGATACAAAGACACTATGACTAAGGCTAAATTCATTACTCTGGAAGGTTCGGAAGGTTCTGGTAAAAGTACGCAGTCGGCGCTCATTGTGGATTATTTGAAATCAAAAGGTCAGGATGTCATTGCCTTGCGCGAACCCGGCGGCGTGAAAATTAGCGAGGCTATCCGTAATCTTTTGTTGGATGTTAAAAACGATGCCATGGGCCAGGAGTGCGAAACGCTTTTATATATGGCGGCACGGGCACAAGTTGTTAAAGAGATCATTGCCCCGGCGCTTCAAGCCGGAAAGACCATTGTTTGCGATCGATTTCTTGACTCCACATTTGTCTATCAGGGATTTGGGCACGGATTAGATTTAAAGTTTATCCAGTCCCTGGGGACATTTGTTACGCAAGGCATCGTGCCTGACTTGACTGTGCTGTTTGATATAGAAGTCAAGGAGGGGCTATCACGGACGAACGCGAAGAAAGACCGCATTGAGCTTCGACCTTTGGAATATCATGAAAAAGTCCGTCAGGGATATTTGAGCCTCGCGGCCCAGAATCCAAACCGAATCAAACTAATACGGGTGGATGCCCCCAAAGAAGAGATTTTCAAACGCGTCAAAGATTGTATTGATCAGGTGATGGGATTATGACCAAACCCAGAGTTCAGCTTGATGCGTTAGTAATCGGCTCTTGTATGATTCTGACGGCCCTGTTGGTTTTAATTTTTCCCTATTTGTATAATGATAGTGCCTTTCTTCGAGATGTGTTTGCCGTTGTCGGTTTTGTGTTGATTATTTTAGGGGCATTGCTGCGAATGAGTGCGAGGGGATACAAAAAGTTTTCTTCCAACCAAAGTTGTTCGCTTGTTATAGATGGACCTTATAAGTTTGTGAGAAATCCCATGTATTTGGGAACGTTTTTGATTGGAGTGGGTTTTATGTGTCCGCTCTTTCCGTTATGGACCATTGCGATTTTCTCAACAGTATTTTATTTCCGATTTATCATTCAAATCAAGAAGGAAGAAGCGACGTTGTTAGAGAACTTTGGTCAGGCTTATCGCGATTACTGTAGCCGCGTGCGCGTATTTATTCCTACACTGAAGAGTTTTACTGATGTGAATTTTAATGAGGTTTTTTCCAGGAAACACTTATGGAGTACGAAAGAAAAATATGGCTTGTTTTGTTGGCCTATTTTAAATCTGGCTTTTTGGTTCTTACAGCAGCATCTTTTTTGGCGAAAGGTTTCAATCATTCCAGTTGTGGCGGACGCCGTATTTGTAATGGTCTTGATATTTTGGATGATGACAAGCATATCTGAGGGAAATCGGTGGATTATTCCAGGGAAATCTTAGAGCGGTTTCAAACGATCTCTTCGCAAGGAAGAATGGCGCACGCCTATCTTTTTATCGGTCCGGCGTTTTCAGGTAAATCCACAACGGTCAATGCCATTGCGCGTATGCTCAATTGCGAACAGCCTGGCGGCCAATTCTTTTGCGGTCAATGTGCCAGTTGCCGGAAGATAGAGTCCGGCAACCATCCGGATATTTACCGTCTGGAAACAGGGTTGGGGGAGACAATTAAGATTGAAGACATCCGTGCCTTTATCCAGCGTTGCACATTACGTTCTTTTGAGGCGAAATGGAAAGTTTTCACCATTACTAACGCCGAGCGATTGACAAAAGAAGCGGCCAATGCGTTGTTAAAGACATTGGAAGAACCGCATAAGCAAACGCTGATTTTTCTTACCACGTCTGTGGCGGAATTGTGTTTGGATACCATCAAATCGCGCTGTCATGCTATTCATTTCTTTCCGATGTCTTTAAGACGATTGACACAAATGATGATTGATAATTATTCTTTGGATGAGGTTTCCGCGCAGTCGCTGGCCTTCTTTGCTGATGGGAGCTATCAGCGGGCCAAGAATTTGCATGAGTCGAAATTTCATCTGCAGAAAAACAAAATGATTGATGAAATGGTTATGCGACGGAGTTCCGATGAGTTTATAAGAAAGACCCTTTCGGACAAGGAACATACCAAGACACTCTTAGATGTCTTATTGAGTTTTTTTAGGGACATGGCGTTGCTCAAATCCGGGGTGGATGAATCATTTTTGGCCAACCGTGACCGGGTTAGAGATTTGAAAAGTCTGAGCAATGGATTTACCTTTGATCATGTTATGAAAATTGTAGATGAAATCATCAATGCGATGCGTTTGTTTAAGGACAATCTTAATGTCAAGATGTCAATGAGCGTTATCAAGGAGCTGGTATGGGTAAAATAGTGCAGATTCAAGTGGGAGAGTACCGGCAAGTTTATTGGTTTGATGCGGCCGAGGTGGTCTGCCGCCGTGACGATATTGTGATCATTGAATATGAACGCAGTCTGGAATTCGGACGTGTCGTTTCGGATCCGGACAAAGTCTGCAAAGGAAAGACCGAGGCATCGGTCGGACGGATCATTCGATTGGCATCTGAAGGAGATTTAAAACAGATCGAAACCAACCGCCAAAAAGCCAAGGATTCTATCAACGCCTGTTTACGTAAAATAAATGATCAAAAGCTCGAAATGAGGATTATCAAAGGGGAATATTCTTTTGATAATTCGAAAATCCTTTTCTTTTTTTCCTCGGATGGCCGGGTGGATTTCCGCAATCTGGTTAAAGAGCTGGCTCGGATTCTTCGCGCCCGCATCGAGCTTAAGCAAATTCAGGTGCGTGACAAAGCCAAGATTATCGGCGGTTTTGGCGTCTGCGGCAGGGAACTGTGCTGCTCATCGTACATGACCAGCTTTCATCCGCTGTCGATCAAGATGGCCAAGGAACAGGGATTACCGCTTAATCCGTCCAAAATTTCCGGTGTCTGCGGCCGTATCAAGTGCTGCATGGCCTATGAATACAATGTCTACCGTGAGATGGCCCGCAGCTTGCCCCGCATGGGACAGAAGGTTTCCACCCAAGAAGGTAAGGGCAAGGTGATTGCCATTAACGTGCTCAAGAAGTTTGTGCACGTGGATTATGGTGAAGGAAAGATTATCAAACACGATTATTCCACAACGGCAATGCAGCCGACAAAACTGGCTTCGGCCGATGCCGCCCAATCCAGGCAGGAAGAATAGTTCATAAGCCGTATAGTCCGGTGGGAAAAGGAATTTTTGACGTATTAAAAGCCGTGGGGCTCTGTCTATTGGCTGTTCAACCGACGACTTTTCGATGAAAATTTTAATCCTGTGTCAAACAACTCAGCCAACGATGTTCCTGCCCAGAGACCGCGCGGCGACGCTGGATTATGCCTCGATGGCTGCTGTGGTTAAAGGTTTAAAAAGTGCGATTGAGGTTATGATGAATGAATAAAAAGTTTTTTCTGACAACTCCTATTTATTACGTCAATGATGTTCCGCATATCGGCCATGCCTATACGACCATCTTGGCGGATGTGCTGGCCCGTTTTCATCGCGCTGCAGCTGAGAATGTTTTCTTTCTGACGGGTGTCGATGAGCATGGTCAAAAAGTCCTTCAGGCCGCGCAAAAACGCAACGTCCCGCCGCAGCAGCATTGCGATGAACTGGCTCCGCGGTTTTCCAATCTTTGGGAAAAGCTCGACATTCGTTATGATGATTTTATCCGTACGAGCCAGAAACGGCACATGGACGTTGTCCAGCATGTACTGAACCAGGTCCATCAGGCCGGTGATATTTATGTCGATGAATATGAAGGATGGTATTCGGTCGCTGAGGAGCGTTTTATCACCGAGACCGAAATGACCTCGGGACAGTTCCGGGACGTCAAACAGATCAAAGAGCGCAATTACTTCTTCAAGATGAGTAAGTATCAGGACCGGCTCATCGACTACATTCAAAGCCATCCGGATTTTATCCGCCCGCAACACCGCGCCAATGAAATCCTTGGATTTCTCAAACAGCCGTTGGGGGATTTGTGCATTTCCCGTCCCAAGACGCGCATGAGCTGGGGGATTGAACTTCCGTTTGATAAAGATTATGTCACTTATGTTTGGTTTGATGCGCTCATCAATTACATTTCGGCGCCCGGTTATACGTCCGATGAGTCTCGCTTTGCAAAATGGTGGCCGGCCGATTTGCATTTGATCGGCAAAGACATTTTGACGACACATTCGGTCTATTGGACGACCATGCTTTTTTCTCTTGGATTGCCGCTGCCCAAAACAATTTTTGCTCATGGCTGGTGGTTGACCGGTGATACGAAAATGAGCAAATCGCTGGGGAATGTCGTTAATCCGATGGATTTCATCGAACAGTATGGTGTTGATGCCGTGCGGTATTTTCTAATGCGCGAAATGATTTTAGGAATGGATGCGAATTTCACACAGGATGCGTTTATTAAAAGATACAACAGCGACTTGGCTAATGATTTTGGAAATCTGCTTAACCGTGTCAGTGGTCT
>JAEUSC010000419.1 GCA_016789035.1 Candidatus Omnitrophota bacterium | reverse complement strand
TCCCAAGAGCGCCGCCGCGATCAATATCCAGCATGGCAGTGGGGGCTGTTAAGCCGATCCCCATATTTCCGTTTTCATCGATAATGACCCGATCGGAATTATTGATCATGAATCGTAAACCTTCAGCACCGGCCACCCGCGACATCATGATATCCGCATGACCGGTGGAGGTGGCACTGTCGGCATTGTAGAGCGAAATTTTTGCGTTGTCTTGGCTAGACTCCACTTCGAACTGGCCGAAGGAAGCATTGTCAGGTCCTTGAACATGCATAACCGTATTAGGAGCAGTAAGACCGACTCCCAGACGTCCATTTTCATCAAGAATCATTTTGTCGGTGTTGTTGATCATAAAACGCAGGCCTTCGCTTCCCGCGGTGCTTGACATCATGAGACTGCCGTTTCCCAGGGTGGTTGCGCCCGAAGAGTTCATGAGAGAAAGTTTGGCATCACTACCCGTAGATTCGACTTCCATCTGCCCATAAGTGGCATTGTCGAGGCCTTTGACATGCAGACGCGCATTCGGCGCGGCCACTCCGATCCCAGCTTTATAAGCCGTATCGGTAGGGCTACTGGTTAAATAGGCCTGTTTCGTTGCTGCGTTTAATGTCCAGACCCCGCCTAAGGGTCCCCAATTGGTGCCGTCGCAAACTTTAATTTCGTTTGTATTGCTGCTTAAGTAAAACTGGCCAATTTTGGTGCTATCGCAGGTTCCTGCGGTGGTATCGGTCATCGGCACAAGCCGAAGAAGATTATAGGATCCAAATGGCGCAGGGTAATATGTTGTAAGTGATAAGGAGTCGGAAAAAGCTGGGGTGCAAATGGTTAAGACGAAGAAAATCCAAAGATAGCGTTTTAAATGTACCATAAAGTCACCTCAGCGATAGTAGACATAGTTATAAATATCAATATGAGTATAGCCTATCTGACTTTCAAAACAATTGAAAATCCATTTTTTAAGAAAGCGTTTTCACCGTTTACAATTTTATTAATCTTAAGAAATCACGGTTGACAGGCTTGGTAAGCCAATGGTATAGTTTACCGACTTAGTGATAATCCTTTAACTCGGTTCCGTGAAGCCGGGAAGGTTTTATGAGAATATCTAAATATTTGTTTGAATATTATAAACCCGTTTTCTAGGTTGCTAGAAACCGGGTTATTTTTTTTGCCCTGTCACCTTTGTGAAAGGGTAATTCTCACTGGAGTATTTCGTTTAATGGTTTCCAAATCGTTCAAACGAAATGTATGAGAGTTGGCGGAAGGAGTAGGTATGACACTCAATAGTAAGATTATGGATAAAGAAGCCGTTCGTCGTGCCATTCAGCGCATGGCGCACGAAGTCCTTGAAAAAAACAAAGGGACCAATGCGTTGTGTTTGGTGGGCATACGCACCCGGGGAGCGGTTCTTGCCATGCGGTTAAGAGATGCGATCAAGCAAATCGAACATGTCGAGGTTCCGGTTGGAATTCTTGATATCACTTTATATCGGGACGATTTAACAATGGTGGATGTGCAGCCGATCGTGAGGCAAACCCAGATTGATTTTGACATCCAGGAAAAGAAAGTTGTGCTTATTGATGACGTGCTCTTTACCGGGCGGACCATTCGGGCCGCGTTAAACGCCTTGGCCGACTTCGGAAGGCCGGCTGTCATTCAGCTGGCCGTTTTAATTGACCGCGGTCATCGCGAACTTCCGATCCGAGCCGACTTTGTAGGGAAAAATATCCCCACCGCGCGTCAGCAGGATGTGAAGGTGATATTTCAGGATAGTGATCAAAAAGAAGACCAGGTCCTTTTGGAGGATAAGTAATGAGTACGGATTGGCGTCACCACGATCTTTTAGATTTGTCAGATTTTACTCGTCATGAATTAGAACTGGTTTTACAAACGGCTAAGTCTTTCAAAGAAGTTTCCAGTCGCGATATTAAAAAGGTCCCCGCTCTTCGCGGGAAAACGGTCGTCATGTTGTTTTTTGAGCCATCAACCAGAACC
>JAEUSC010000468.1 GCA_016789035.1 Candidatus Omnitrophota bacterium | reverse complement strand
GCGGTTTGTGGTCGTTGTTTTTATGAGTTTGATATTGCTTTTAGTCATGCCCATTGTTTTGCCGGGTACGCCGGTGGGCTATGTGATTATTGTTGTTGTTTTGATGGCGGCGTCCGTTCTTTGGGGATCAGTCCGACGGGTTCATGCTAATCTTGAGAAGACGGTATTAGGATTCTTCGATAAAGACAATCTTTCCGAACCGCAGGCGGAACAAACGCGCGAGGAGCTTGTTCGACTAATCCAGACAAAATACCCGTGGGGCGTGCAAACCCAGGACTTCATGCTTCCCTTGACCGAAAGTCCAGTCAACTGTCCCATTAAGGAATTGCATTTAAGGGAACAAACAGGAGCGACGATCGTTGCTGTCTATAGGGATGAGCGTGTGGTGATCAACCCCGTGCCCGACACGGTCTTGGCTGCGGGGGATGTATTGCTTTTAATGGGAACCCAGGAACAGATGCGCAATGCTGTTCAGTTTCTTAATGATATTATCCGCAAAAAAGCCTGAAAATGAGAATCATTCGAAAACCCATTTTTATAACGGGAACCGACACCGGGGTCGGGAAAACAGTAACGACGGCTGTTCTGGGATTGCTTTTAAAAGCGAGCGGTTTGCGGGTCGGTGTGATGAAGCCCGTTCAGTGTGCCGGCAATGATGCTGCATTTTTAAAGAAGACACTCGCTGTTAGTGATGCGCTGGGTGTGATCAATCCCTATTATGCCCAGGAACCTTTGTCTCCGCATTTGGCATTGGCCCGTGCGAAAATTTCTATTCAACCCCCAGTCATCCTTGAAGCCGTTGGCGATCTTTCCAAGCGGTACGATGTCGTTTTAATTGAGGGTGCCGGCGGACTCATGGTTCCTCTGACATCGGATTATTCCGTATGTGATTTGGCCCATGACCTGGATGCGGGATTGATCATCGTTTCCCGTCTGGGACTGGGTACGATCAATCATACATTGCTGACTATCCGACAAGCGCAAAGCCGCGGAATTTCTATTAAAGGTGTGATTTTTAGCGATCCGAACGGCGAGGTCAAAGGTATTCCTGAAGAAACCAATCCTTCTGAGATTGAAAAACTAAGCGGCGTGCGAGTGCTGGGAACCATTCCTAAACTCAAAAGTTTTCAACCAGCACATATCCTGTCCCAAACTAAAAAATGCCTTAATATCAAACCGATTTTGGCCAAGGATTACAAATTAGAAACTAACGAACTTCGGGCGCTGGATAGAAAGCATGTTTGGCATCCGTTTACCCAAATGAAAGACTGGAACCAATGTGAGCCTTTGATCATTGAGCGGGGGGAGGGGGCTTATCTTATTGATTCGGACGGCCATCGTTATATCGACGGCGTCTCAAGTTTGTGGGTCACCGTGCATGGGCACCGCCGGCGGGAAATTGATGATGCCATTAAAAGTCAAATTGATACCATCAGTCATTCGACATTCTTGGGACTGTCCAATGTTCCTGCAGTTAAGCTGGCAGAAGAACTGACAGCGATTGCTCCGAAAGGCCTTTCAAAGGTTTTCTATTCTGATAACGGATCGACCGCCGTTGAAATTGCCATTAAGATGGCCTATCAATACTGGCAGAATGTGGGCCAGTCGAAGAAAATCGATATTGTCCATTTGAAGAATTCTTATCACGGTGATACTCTTGGGTCGGTGAGTGTGGGCGGTATCGATCTCTTCCATAAGGTCTACAAAAAGTTGATTTTCAAAACCATCGGCCTCCCTGGGCAAGGATGGGAAACGGTTGAGGCTTTTGAAGAGCTTCTAAAGAAGCGGTCGCAACGAATAGCCGCGCTTGTTGTGGAGCCCCTCGTTCAGGGAGCCGCGGGGATGCTCATTTGGCCCAAAGGCGTATTGAAAAAGTTTGAGTCGCTGTGTCGAAAATATGATGTTTTCTTGATATGTGATGAGGTGGCAACGGGTTTTGGGCGTACAGGAAGGATGTTTGCCTGCGAACATGAACATGTGACGCCAGATATTCTGTGTTTAGCCAAGGGTTTGACCGGCGGCTATTTACCGTTGGCCGCAACTGTCACGTCCCAGAAACTTTTTGACGGATTTGTCTTTGACTACAAGGACCAAAAGACATTCTTTCACGGACACACATATACGGCCAACCCTTTAGCCTGCGCCGCAGCCCTGGCCAATCTGAAGATTTTTAAAAAAGACCGGGTCCTTGCGAGACTTGCGGCCAAGATAAAATTTTTGGCTAAAAAGCTGCAAATGTTCTATAATTTGGGCTCCGTGGGCGAGGTCCGGCAGCTGGGATTTATGGTCGGAATAGAATTAGTCCGTGAACGAAAGACCATGAAACCATTTCCATGGGAAGAGCAAATGGGTGTTCGAGTCTGTCAGGAAGCCCGCAAGCAGGGTGTCATTTTACGGCCGTTAGGC
>JAEUSC010000410.1 GCA_016789035.1 Candidatus Omnitrophota bacterium | reverse complement strand
CTGTAACGCCAGGAATTTTTATAATAAAATCATCTGCTATTTCTTTGGCTTTTAATTGATCCGCCAGTTTTCCATCTTCAACTTTATTTCTTATTGAGGATGTCTCGTTTTCAGCCCGTGAACCTCCCTCACCAACTTCGCGAGCCTGCTTTGATTTAGAATCTTCTCCGGCTCCATACACCCTCCCAAACGAAGTTCCCAATGAACTATCAACAAGGGTCACTAAAGTTGCATTTGCCATCTGAGCACCAATTGATCCGGCAACGATCGTGAGCGTTTGAATCAAGATTTGCTTTGCGTCACCGCATTTGTTGGGATTGGGACATATCATTTTTTGGATCCCTTTGGCGATCTCGTATTGGACATAACCACCCAACACAGACCCCGCCCCACCCATCAACCCCGCGCCAATCGAATTGAGAACAATACTATTGGAAAGACTTTTAACGAGTTCTTTCCCCAAAACCCCTTCAAGAACAGTCGTAACGGCTTTCTTAACTTGATCTCCAATCAAATTTTTAAACGTTGAAGTGATCGAGTCACCAACAAAAGTTATGGCATTGCTGATTTTGTTTCCAACAAAGACCACTGCTTGAGTTATCGGCGATAAGATATTACCAATTGCTGTTCCTATAGTCGCTACCACATCTTTAATCGCTGTAAACGACGTTGCAACAACCCCCTTTGTCACCTCTTTACCAGCATAGGCGGCATGATTTTCGATAGCCTTTACTGCCACGTCTGAAAATGGATCAACTCCAGAGGAAACTCCCTGCTTAGCGCCCTCCTTACCAGCCTCTATACCTTCTTTAGCCACTGAAGTGGCTGCCATCATACCTGCAGCAACTGCCGCAAAACCAGCTCTAATACCCATCCCCATCATAAACCGCTCTTTACCCGTACAAGAACCGCCGGCTTCCGCCTTATTTAAACAGTGCATTTCAACCAATGAATCTGACAACATTCCGGTTCCTAAGGAATAAGCCATCAGCGCAACTCCGAATGGCCCCGTGCCAATCATGGATAATGCCGCCATTCCTATATTCATCGTTAGGGCAATGGCAATTTGCGAATTGCTCATCAACCCCGGAAGACTGGAGGAACGGTCACGATATTTGGAACCCCAAACGAACGACTTTTCGGTATTATTGATCTCCTTATATAAGGAAGGGGTAAGTTGCGAAACATCAGAGGTTAAAACATAACCCGTAAATTGATTTAGAAACTCTTCTTTCGTGAGACTGTCAGGCCGCCCGATATCCAGAAAATCGATTGTTCCATTCTCAATCTTTGTGACCGTTACGAAGTGCTCGGACTTAAAGTTGGCAATAAATGGTGTTTTTAACTTCTCAAGCTGTGAGGGATCTATCTTAACTGCTTGGTATTTAAGGCAATACGCTTGGGCCACCTTTTCGATCGCAAAGAGCGAAGTCTTTAGTTTCGGTTCACCGGGCTTAATAATGTTACCCATTAGGTCTACAGTTAACGTTAGAACCGACGCTTCTTCGAGGGTAGACTTGATTCCACGAGCCTTTAAAATATCTGTAAGCGCATAGATACCACAGTTTAGCGAATGAATATCCGGCCTGCTTAACCAACTCTTAATATCTGAAATACGCTGAGCGGTAAAAATCGTATTGGAATCAACAATCAATCGCCGCGCCTTGACGGAGGCGTCTGCGGCATCATCGATTTTCAGCTCCAGCCGGGTATTTTCTTTATTGGCAATTTGATTCAGCAAATTATCAACGCTTTGAGCGATTTGAGCGGACGACAATTGGGCGGGCGTTAAATTAGAATTCACTACAGAGACGCTCGGAAGCCTACTGTAAAGAACCGCGGGATTGTAATTAAAGGCCCAGCTAACCTGATCTGGAATAAATACGGCCAAAACAACCAAGGCAACCGCGCGGATCCAGCCTTTAAATTTACTCTGAAATTGTTCTTTCTCGTTGAAATTACTTAATTTGTGTATATTTTCAGGAGTGTTTTGGGAAGATTGATAGAAGGATTCTGTGGAGGATTCATTACTCTGATCGATATTTACCTGATTTATAGGCAAATTCGGATCAAGTTCGTGATCCCTAGGGGGGGTGACATTCAGTTTTTTGTTTTTTTCGTAAACCATTGTCCTCTATTGGTCTAGATCCAATTGGAGGTCGATTGTACTCAATACACTTCCCCTGAAGCATTGAAAGTATAACATATTATATTTAGGCAACAAGTTAGGGGCAAGTTTTTTTACAGATTTATTTTGTTTGTTTTCAATGGCTTACGCCTCTTCATTAAAATATTTTTAAAATTGAATTACATTATATAACATATATTTAACAAAATTCAAGGTTTGGACACACATAGAATTACAGTTAGTGACATTTATTTCAAATTGTATCGGTTGCAATTTGCCATTCCAACCACATGATTGAGCCATACAAGTAACAAAATATTATGTAAACGTATGTATTTAAACAACTTGAGACTGTAATTAAATTATTGTCAATTTTATGACGATCCTACTTCGAGCTGTACATTCGCGAGGACATCGGTTCGTCATAAAATACACTATCATATCATTGGTATACATTTTAATACAAAACGATGGGGGCGGCCGATTCTCAGTTTATTAATTGGTCGGACGTCGTATAAATTGACGACAATCTTCTGAAAGTGACATTTTGTCCAGTTTTCAAGATCTCACCGATCTTTGAAAA
>JAEUSC010000396.1 GCA_016789035.1 Candidatus Omnitrophota bacterium | reverse complement strand
TCAACGTTTCGAAAGAAACTTCCCGCGCAGGGGTGCGTCTTTAAGTTTGGATGTTTGTCTGCTCGCTTCTTTAGAATTTCCATGCGTTCTTGAGCCAGTTCCAGAGGGTCGGCATCTTGCAAATGAAAGTGGATGTTCATGGCAATCTCACCTGTTTCTTTGAGTTTAGAATGACGGTATTGAAAACCGCATTCGGTGCGGTTTATTACATGAAGTTTGCCGCTGCGTGTAAGTAATGTCACGTACGTTAACACATCGCCCACCTGTTGTCCCCAGGCGCCGGCGTTTCCAATTACGGCGCCGCCCACTGTTCCTGGAATTCCTGTGGCAAAATTTAAACCACTGAGCCCTTCATTGACACAATAAAGTGCCAAAGCGTCCAATTCTGTACTCCCGGAAACGGTAAGGTCGCATCCGTCTCGTTCGATGAGGGGGGTGGCGGAAGCGTATCGAATGACGGCACACGGCAGGCCTTCATCAGAGACGACCAGATTGGATCCTCCGCCAATTAAGATAAAGGGCATGCTCTGCCGATGAAATTCTTGGACGCATGCCATCAAGGATTCTGGGGTTGGGCATTCAACCAGAAGCTTGCAGGGGCCGCCTAATTGGAAGGTTGTGTAATTTTCAAGCCGCGCGAGCGGGATTCCTTGTGTCATACATGGATGCTGGTTGCCGGATTACGGACCCACTGGCTGGTTCCGTCGGCCAGAAATTCTTTCTTCCAGATTAAAAGGCGCTTTTTGACTTCTTCTATAATATACCGGCATCCTTGGAAGGCGGCATCCCGGTGGGTAGACCAGACACCAATCCAAATAGCGGCTTCGTGGACCGATACCATTCCGATTCTCTGAACGCAGACGGCATGAGCTAAACAAAATTTCTCTATAGCTTCGCTGATTATTCGTTCGCCTTCGCTGATGCATAAGGGTTCATCCCCGATGTAAAGAAGCGATATGACTTTCTGGTTGACGTTTTTGTCAGGGCGGACAATTCCTTCAAAAGAGACCTTGGCTCCGCAGGACTGTGGCGTATGGATTTTGGTAAGATTTTCACAGTTGATTGGATCTGTAGTGATGGCAAACATAGACGGTCGTGAAATCTAAAGGCTTGTTTACGAAAACATGCTTAGTAAGTGACCTTAACAATTCCTGATTTAATGACGCATTGGCAGGCCAAGCGATGGTTGCGATCCATGGCCATATCTTTTTCTTCTTGATTTAGTTCGGCAAGGTTATCAGGCCCTTCCAAGACCTCAATCTGGCATGTGCCACAGACGCCTGAGTTGCAGGAAAATGGGATCCCATGTTTTTCGCAGACATCCGCAATTTGCGTTTGGTCTTTGACATTATATTCAATATTATCGATGAAGATCTTGGCCATGGTCAGTCAAATCAGTCTTTAAACTGCAGGATAGGAAAAACAATGTTCTTTTCGGTATTTTCAAATTCATGGACTTTTGCTTCAGGATATTGAGAATGGATTTTATGGATGATTTCATCAACAAGATAGCGGGGGACAGAGGCTCCCGAACTCAATCCAATGGTCCTTTTTCCGTCAAGGATGGAAAGGTTGAGTTCAGCTGCAGTGTCAACAATATGGCTTGGGACACCTTGCTGTTCACCTGTTTCTCTCAGGCGGTTGCTGTTGGAACTGTGCGGAGATCCGCAGATGATAATGACATCGCACATTTTAGCTAAATCTTTGACGGCATCCTGACGGTTCTGTGTTGCGTAACAGATATCTGAGCGTGGGGGTCCAATAAGTTTTGGGAATTTCTTTTTGAGTTTCTCAATAATGCCTTTGGTTTCATCGACAGACAGGGTGGTTTGAGTGATATAGGCAATGGTCTTTGTTGGGTCGATGGTGAGTTTATCCACATCGCTTTCAGTTTCTATGATGTGCAAAAGTTCGGGTCTGACATAACCCGCGGTTCCGATGAGCTCTTGATGTCCGAGATGTCCGATAAGGATAATATCAATATGCTGGTCAGAAAATTTTACGGCTTCCTTGTGGACTTTGGTGACCAGCGGACAGGTGGCATCAACATACTTCAAGCGTCTTTTTTGGGCGATATTAATGACTTCCGGGGGGATTCCGTGGGCCGAAAAGATAATACGGCTGCTTTGTGGAACATTGTTGAGGTCTTCGACAAAAATCACTCCGCGTTTTTGCATATCACTGACAACAGAAGTGTTATGAACAATATCATGATAAACGTACAGCGGGGTGCCGTATTTTGTTAATGCTTGTTCAACAATTTCGATAGCGCTGGCAACACCAGCACAAAAACCTTGGGTTCTGGCAAGATAGATGTCCATTTAAGAAATGCTTAAAAAGAAATATGGGTTAATGAAATTGCTTTTTTTGTATGTCTTCTCTATAATACGCGTGCAATTATAACATTATTTCTCGAGGTGTAAATTCCTTTTCTGGTCTAAAAATTATGAATAAAATCCCGCGCCGAAAAACTCCAACCGTTGAGATCGGTCACGTCCGCTTGGGT
>JAEUSC010000388.1 GCA_016789035.1 Candidatus Omnitrophota bacterium | reverse complement strand
ATAGGACTCCATGTTCCCCTTTTTTGATCACAACCATTTGGGGACCCATTTGCGACAAACGCTTGGCCGCCCGGATCAGATTACCTTCTTCCGTCAAGGCCCTGGCCTCGGCATCATTAGCAACGAACAGATGAACCTTTTTCATCAACTTTTTTAAAGAATCACATTTGTGATGGATCCAAAGATTCATGCTGTCTAAACCGATCAACTGCGGTTTTCTAAGCGTGCTTAACAGATGCATCTGCAAGTCAGGATCAAAGTTTGCCAAGAAGACGTTCGTAATGTGTTTTTGATGATCGGCCGCTGATGGAATATAGTCTTGCAAAACTCCCAACTCGGTAGCCAACGTCAACGCCGTGTTCAGGTCCTCTTTACGATATTCTCCCTGCCAACGGAAGGTATTTCCTGCACCAATCTTTAACGATGTCAAATCTATACCTTTGCTTCTTAAAAACTTCAAATGCTTATCCGGAAAATCCCGTCCTACCACAGCAATGAGATGCACGTTCGTAAAAAGACGGGCGCTCATCGAGAAATGCGCTGCAGAACCTCCCAGCATGTCCTTTTTGTCCCCTGAAGGGGTCTTGACGTGATCAAGCGCAACGGTACCCAAAACCAAAAGACTCATTGTAACCACTCCTTTTTTAAAACGATGAACCATAGATCACAGACGAAAGACCGATTTCTTGGCATGGTCCATTGTCTGCAGGCTATGGTCTGTTGTTATTCCCCGATAATCTTAACCAAAACTCTCTTGTCCCGCCGGCCGTCAAACTCGCCGTAAAAAATCTGCTCCCAAGGTCCAAAATCCAGCCTACCCTTGGTAATAGCCACGGTGACCTCACGGCCCATGACCTGACGTTTCAAATGGGCATCCGCATTGTCTTCCCCTGTGTCGTTATGCCGGTATTGATTGACCGGCTCATGGGGTGCAAGTTTTTCAAGCCACTTATCATAATCATGAAGAAGACCAGATTCATCGTCATTGATATAAACGCTAGCGCTAATATGCATGGCGTTGACCAGACACAATCCTTCCTTGATTCCGCTTTTATCGATCGCGTCCTGTACCTGATCGGTAATGTTTATATATTCCCGACGGGTCTTCGTGTGAAACCATAGTTCCTGCCGATAAGATTTCATAAAGCCCTTTCATCCACGTGTATTGCAATAGCGAAGCAATCACTAAAATGCATGATTTACCGCAAACCAATAATGAACATCATCCTCATCGTCATTGATCGCCTGGGCGGCATCCAGACGCACAATCACCTGTTCAAGAAAGGATCCGATATCCATATGAAAGCGTAAACCCACGCCGGCATCTTTGCGCAGTTTCGAATCACTAAAACTGTCATACCAGCTTTGTCCCAGATCAAAGAATGCCACACCGCTAATCTTCTGCAGGCTCATCACATGATCCATAAAATTCCAATGAATATTGTTAACTAACGGAAACCGATATTCCAAACTCGATAAGGCCGCATTGGCGCCTCGCACCGTCTTGCGGTCGAAGCCGCGCAGTCCGTCGATGCCGCCTAATTCAAAAAGATTCTTGTCACGAGCGCTTCCCCACGCATATTTTAAACGCCATGCCAACTTGCTCTGTGCTGTGACAGGACCAAACACGCGGTAATCCAGCATCGCGCGCGTGAATTGTTGAGTCGCCCCCAGAAAATGGCCGGAGTTTTCAACCATCGCATCCACAATAAAACCTTCGCGCGGATCCGGATAGG
>JAEUSC010000385.1 GCA_016789035.1 Candidatus Omnitrophota bacterium | reverse complement strand
AGAAAATTGCCGAATGTTTCTTTGGGTGCGTTCTTGATACAGATGGTAACCCGTAAGAAAAAGGAGAACGTAAAGTCTTATTTGCATATCCGTCGGTACATGTATCATCGCTACGGAATCGGTAATGTCTTTGAAAATATGGCCAGGGGAATTATCGCCAGAGGAGGAGAGGTTATTTACAATGCCGTGATCAAAGAGATTGGAATCAATCGGGAACAAGGCATAAATAAAATCGTCTTGGACGGGCCTCACGGTGCGCAAGTCAAAGGAGATTTGTTTGTATCTACGATTCCCCTGGATTCTTTGGTTGGTTACTTTTCTCCTGTCATAACTGATTTTGAAAATATATCCCGCGAGCTGCCTTTTCGTAACGGCATCATTGTCAATGTGGTGATTGACCGCAACAAGTTTGATGATCCGCACTGGACATACCTGGTCAATAAGCGATTTTATTTTAACAGGGTTAGTGAAACCAAAAATTTCTCATTGCACTGCGCACCTGAAGGAAAGACTCTTTTGATGCTTGAGAAAATATGTGCGCCGCAGGATCCTGTGTGGGAATGGGACGTGGAGAAGTGGCGTCCTAAAGTCGAAGCGGATCTGGGGATCTTGGGAATCAAGCCAACAGAAATCAAAGAGATTTTTACATCCAAGATGGATAAGGCGTTTCCTTTTTATCGAGTCGGGTACGAGTCTGCTAAAAAAAGTTTTTTGGACCGGATTGTTTCACTTAAGAACTTAGTCACAACCGGGCGATATGGCCTTTTTCTGGATATCAATATGCATGATGCCATGGTTCTGGGCATTGAAGGGTTTAAATATTTGAACGAAGGCAGGCTTAAGGAATTTTATCAAACCCATGAAGAGATTCCGATCTTGTTTCGTCAGCAAAAAGCGGAAGCTAAGTAGCCGATTATGGATTACATATCAAGAGACAGTTGCCGGATTTGTTTCTCCAAAGATTTGGTCAGCTTTCTGGATTTCGGAAAGATGCCGCTGGCCGGAGGTTTTATCAGACCCGAAGATGTATCTGCGGAGAAACTGTATCCTTTGACAACGGCATTTTGCCGGCATTGTAAGGAAGTTCAGATTCTCGAAACTGTTCCGGCCGATGTGTTGTTTAAAGATTACCGTTACGTTTCTTCGACAACGACCACATTGTCTCGCCATTTTGCTTCTTATGCCAAGTCCATGACTGAGCGTTTCCTTAATCATGATTCCCTTGTTGTTGAATTTGGGTGCAACGACGGGGTTTTGCTAAAACCTTTTGTTGATTTGGGTGTGCGCGCCGTCGGGGTTGAGCCGGCAACGAATATTGCCAAGCTGGCACAACGGAAGGGATGTTTTGTCATCAATGACTTCTTTAACTTGAACACGGCCGCTAATATACAAAGACAGCACGGAAGGGCTTCTCTGATATGTGCAAATAATGTGTTTGCACATATCGGTGATATCCATGAACCCATGAAGGCAATCGTCAGTTTGCTTGAGCCGCAGGGTGTTTTTGTTTTTGAGGTTCACTATCTATTGTCGCTTTTGGAAAGCTGTCAGTTTGACATGATCTATCATGAGCATATGTTGCATCATTCGTTGATGGCATTAAGTTATTTACTAGGGCTTTATGAAATGGAAATTTTTGATGTAAAGCGCATTTCTATTCACGCAGGATCTATCCGCGTCTATGCCCAAAAGAAGGCAACCGGTCGTCATCCTATCGCTGGAGATGTACTTCTTGCGATGGCTCAAGAACAGCAAAGGGGATTGGACCGTGAGGAAACATTCTTAACATTTGGCAAAGAGGTTTATCAAAAAAGAGATGGTCTTGTACAGCTCATTGACTCATTGCTTCAGAAAGGTAAGCGGATTGTTGGTTACGGGGCTTCGGGCCGGGCTACGGTGCACTTGAATTTTTGCAAATTGGGGGCTGAAAAGATTCCTTATGTCACAGATGAATCCTCCGAACGTCGGGGTCGGCTCATTCCAGGCATGCACAATCCTATTGTTTCTCCGGAGCAATTGCGACAGGAACAGCCGGATTTCGCGCTCTTATTTGCTTACAATTTTTTTGAGGAGGTTATGAAGAAAGAGCAGGCATTCATTCGCAAGGGAGGGCGGTTTATTGTTCCTCTACCGGAATCAAGGGTTGTGGATCCGGTGTTTTTTTCGGAGGCGGCATGAAAATTGTCGTTTTAGGTTGTGCAGGGATGCTGGGACATGTGGCCGGCCTTTTTTTTAAAGAGAAATACGGCACAGACGTCATTTTGTCGGCCCGTCGAAAGACTGGGATTTCTTCACTTGATGAGGATCTAAAGGAAATATCCCTTACAGATTTTGGTGCGCTTAAGTCTTTGCTGCAGCAAAACAGACCCTGCGTTGTTGTCAATTGTGCTGCGGTTAATGACGCAGCGCGCAATGGAGTGGAATTAGAACAGATCAACAGCCTGCTTCCTCAAAAAATCGCTGATCTTTTAGACGGGTTTAAAGACGGCAGCCGACTGATTCATATCAGTACGGATGGCGTCTTTAGAGGCGACCGCGGCCAATATGGAGAAGATGATACTCCAGACGCACAGGATGCCTATGGCATCAGTAAGCGTTTGGGGGAAGTTTCCCGTTCGCCGCATCTGACTATTCGGACCTCTCTGATAGGGCCGGATCCCATCTCCACGCGCGGATTGTTAAATTG
>JAEUSC010000365.1 GCA_016789035.1 Candidatus Omnitrophota bacterium | reverse complement strand
CAATTTAAGTTCGTGAAATCCGATGAAACCGCAAACCCTATCCACACGCTATATAGCGTTCCGATGTTTATATATATAGAGAAGATTAAGGAGCAGTTCGCGCTGAATCATTTCTTTCGTGCGATGAACGTTCAGCGATACGTCCTGCGCAGCGTTCTACTTACGCTCATATTTATTGGAATTGTCGGGGCCGGACTGGGGATTAAAGCGTGGGAATTCTATTCGCAGACCGAACAGATTAAGAAAGATACGCAAGCGATCGCAGCAGAAAAGCAGCAATTAAAGGAATCGAGCCAGGATTTATACCGCCAGCGGGATGATTTTATGCGGGTCCGGCAAGGGTTGTTAGATCAAGCGACGTTTGTGAAAAATTTGAACCGGGTGTCCTGGTCGGAAGTTTTGGCGGTTGTCTCGGAAGAAATGCCCAAGGACTTGGCTTTAACATCCTTTAAATTTAACGAAAGCGGTGAGGTTTCCTTCTTCGGAGATGCCTTAGATGTTGAAGTAATCGCCGAGTTGATCCGTAAGATTGATACGTCCGCGATCCTGCAGAACGGTAAGTTTGATTTCCTCTCAGAAAAGGTCATTGAGAAAACCAAGATTTATAATTTTGGAATTTTGGCACAACTGCAAAAGAAAGCTTCTGAAGATGCGGGCGAAATTATCCCCAACAGTACACAGGGCCAGGAGCAAGAGCAAAAACCGTCGGGTGCAACACATGTCCCGGATGTGGACCAAGTGAACCATGAAAAAACAAACAATTAAACGAATTGCAATCTCCATTTGTATGTTGGTCCTGATTGGGCTCGTCGCACTCTTGATCGGGTTATACTCCAACTACAGCGCCGCGCGTCTGGATTGGGAGGCTGAGAAACAAAGCCTGGCCAATTTAAGGTCCGAAATTGCCATGATCAAACAGTCGATTGAAGATTATAAGAAAGAGCAGGAAGATTTTAAGAAGTCTTTATTTCAAGAGCGTGACGTGCCCGCCTTCCTGGATGAAATTTCTAAATACGCCAAAAAAGCCTCCATGGGTATTGTCGACATGAAAACACAGCGCTTTTATCAGGTCCAGGTTCCTCAGGAAGTTGAGGAAGTCAGAAAACGCAACAAGAGTCTGGATGCTCAAGTGGCGGCCGAAGAACGACGCCAGCAGATGGCAACAGAGTTGACCCTGGCCGCAATGCCTATTCAAATCAAGGTCAAAGGGTCCTTTGCTTCCTTCGTAGAGTTTATTAATCAGCTCCAGGACTATGAGCAGCTGTTAAATATTACGAATGTGGAAATCAACACGACCAGTGAATATCCTGTGTTGGATTGCCAATTTACTTTGCAGATTTACAGTTTGAAAACTTTGGAGGAAATGCGGATATGAAACCAGCACTCCAAGCTTCTATGACCGTGATTTTAATGACGGCGCTGTCGGGATGCAACGTCAGTGATCTGTCACGAATTTTCAATTTTAATTTCCATAAGAAAGAGCCCGTAGTAGAAACTGCTCCGGTTGTGGAAGATAAAAATGTCAAAGACGTTGAATTGGCTAAAGTTATTCTTAAGCCAAAGCATCTGAGTTTAAAAGTCACGCGGGACCCTTTTGCCCCGCTTTTGGTTGGTTCAAACGAAAATGCTGTTGTGCCTGCCGATGTTCCGCTTAATGAACAGATTCTCAAAGACCTTCAATTTTTGGGGTTGATCAATATGGGTGATCAGCCGTTTGCGTTAATCAGTGTAGAAAATGTCAGCAAAGTTTATAAGGTCGGGGATATGATCAAGTCGTTGTCCGTGGCTGAAATTCATGCTGACCATATTGTGCTTCAAAAGGACAATAAGACGATCAAATTAAACAGAGGTGACAAAAAATGAAGACGCTTAATCTTTTTCGACTAACTTTCATTGTGACCGCGATCTTTCTTTCAAGTTCGCTCGGCAGCATGTGCTTTGCGCAATCCGCCGAACCGGACTTGAATAAGACCAAGGACGTCTTAAATGAATCCGATCCGGATTTAACCAGTGACATGGACGATATTTCGGACACCGATGGAAAAATGCCGGATATCAAATCAGAGTCTTCATTGGATCCCGCAGAGACAAATTCGAATGCAAAGGTTGACGATGATCTTTCCGCTGACTTAACCAACGATGCGGTAATGCCGGCCGAAGAACCAGAAACACATTGGATTGACAAAGAAGTCGCTAATAAAGATGCCAAGATCGAAGATGTGACAAACGAGCTTGTTATTGATAAAGCCTACAGGGAAGCCAAAGATGTTGAGTTGATGGATGCTGAAGAAGCCAAGAAAGCCGTTAAAAAGGTTGAAGAAGTTCCCGTTGAAAAGTCATTTGCAACGCAAACTGATGAAGAAATTATTGATGGCTTAATCAAAGACGATTTAAGAGACAAGAAAATTGATCTGGATTTTAATGCCGCGACTTTAAATGATCTTTTTATGACATTGGGAACATCCGGTAATATGAACATTATGCTGGACCCGGCTTTAAAGAGTTTGACCATTGATGTACATTTAAAGCAGGTCACCCTTAAAGAAGCTTTCATTCTGATTGCCAGCGCTCACAACTTAGGTTTTCAGCGCATTGAGAATTCTGTTTTTGTGACAACCAAAGACAAGCTTAAAGAGCAGACCGTTGCTTCGAAAGTTATTAAACTGCGCAACATTAAGGCCGATGAAGCGAGGGCCATGGTTGCCGATTTGATTAAAGTTGTCAATGTCGGCGAAGAGATCAATAGTTTGATTGTCATCGGACAGCCGAATGAAATTGCCAAGGTTGAAAATGTTATTAAATCGATCGACCGTCCTCAACCGCAGGTTTTACTTGAGGCCAAGATCGTTGAAGTCAACCGCGATGCTTTAAAAGATCTTGGAATTGATTGGTCGGACTCCATGCAGGTGGATTTTCAAGAATCCGGAAGACCCATCGATATTCCCGATACGGCCGATGCTACAAAGAATATCTTTAAGTTTGGTTCTTTGGAACGCAGCCCGTTGAATTTCACAACATTAATCAAGATGCTTGAAAATCACAACAAAGCTAAGGTTCTTTCGAGTCCGCGTGTTTCCACGATGAATAATAAAGAAGCCGAAATCTTTGTTGGCGACCGTATTCCTTATACGATCACTACAACCACCGGCGGTGTCTCCACAACCGAAGTTCGGTTTGAAGAGCCGGGGATCCGTTTGAAGATTACACCGTCGATTATTGATGGCGAATTTGTGGTGATCAAAGTCGAACCTGAAGTCAGCTATATCTTCAGCTTCCGCGGTCCGGATGATCAGTATCCCTGGATCAAAAAGCGACAGACAACAGCGTATGTTCGTGTTCGCAATAATAAACCGTTTGTTCTTGGCGGTATCTTAAACCAGGAAGATAAAAAGAATCTTTCTAAAGTCCCGATGTTGGGAAATCTCCCCATGCTTGGCGGCATTTTCAGCTATGAGAAGAAAACTGTTACGGATACGGAGTTGATTATCTCGGTGACTCCGACAATCGTTCAGGGAGATTTGTAAGAACTCGTTTTTTGGTCAAACCCAAATTGTGCCTTGTCCTTGCAGGACCGGCACAATTTGGTGCTTAGTAGAGGACGATCACTTTTTCTACTAAAATCCAGGAAAATGATTGTTTGTAAAATGATCGGGTGAGCTATAATGTTGACGTTGGAGATTTCATTATGAAAAATCTTCCGTCCCAGAACGGATTCTCACTCATAGAACTTCTCGTCAGTTCCATCGTCATTACCATCATCGGTGCTGCCGCCTATTCCGCCAATTCCGCCCTGATGCAGGCCAATGAAGTCAACCGCAATAACGTTATCGGTGTGAATTTTCTGCGCAAAAGCATTGAAGAAGTGCGTCAGGCCGTAAAAAATAATTTTGATGATATCGGGCAAGGAACGTGTCAGTTTGGTGCCGGCAACAGCTGCGGCTTTGATCCGGATACGACAAAGGCATTCCCGGGATTTACCCGTCGGCCGATGATTGTCCAGTCGGTATCCGGTTCAACGGAACTCAAACGAATTACCATCACCGTTGATTGGAAAGACTTCGGAAAAGACAGATCAATGACTTCGGTTCTTTATTTGTCCCGGCCTTCGGCAACCTTGCCGGGCAATCTGGTCGGTCTGGCCTACAATAAAGATACGAAGCAGCCGGTGGCCGGAGTCGATATTGTAGCCACAAGAATTAATCCTGCCCGTACATTGCCGACATTATCGGCTGCAGCGGTCTTTCCCGCGGCCTCTGACAATAAGGACAGTAATTACTCGTTTTTGAACCCTGCGGGTCAATATCAGATGGAGACAGGGAGTTGGAATTTAACGGCCCGCGTGCAAGGTTATTTGGATTATAATGTGCCTTCGGTGGATATCAAAAATAATGAGGAAACGCGTGAAAATCTTCCGCTCACACCGGTTCCGGATGCCACGATCAACGTGGTTTTTAATCCCAGTGGAGCACCTGCCGGGTTCAGTGCGCCTTTTGGTAAGGTCGGGCTCTACAAAGAAGGATCTTTATTTGAGGAAGTCGACTCAGCAGGAAGCCACACATTTACCATTTCATTTACCGATGAGGACCAGCAATGTTTCACTGTGGCCACACGCGATTTGTATAAGTCGGGATACGCCGGCGGATTTTCCTGTTCGCCGCCGCAATCCCAGGATCCCCGAGGATGGTCATCTGCTGTTGTAGCAGACAATGGCGCTTTGAGCTGTTCCAAACCATGGAATGGAAGTTCGGCATCCGGGGTTGACCGCATTTGCGTGAAGCCGGGGGATACCAAGTCCGTCAATGTGCCTTTGAATCCCGTGGCGGTAAGGACGATCACAGGATTTATCCGAGATCAGAATGCGCAGCCTATTGCCAATGCTCCCATCAATATTCTTTGGCATGATGGCGGCAATTATCCCTGGCCCGGAAAGACGACACCCATCACCGCGAATTCGTCGGGATTTTATACGGCCGTTGTTCCTGCATTGCAGGAATTATTTCCAAATTCTTCGGCTAATTATTTGCGATTGTCCTCATCGGCGGTTGCACCGATTAAGAATTGCTGCGACATTACATCAACCACCACAGTGACAGGAACAATCCGTCCGGGGCCGCTTTTTCGGGGCAACGCGCTTGCGTCACAAGATATGGTTTTAGCGACCGCTTTAATCACTCGCAAATGCGGTGACGCCCGAGGTTCTGTCCGTGATGCCAAAACCACAAGCTTATTGGGCAGTGTCTCCGTGAATCTGTCGAGGGCGGCAACCACGAATGCTGGCGGGGCGTATTTATATCAGTGTGCCGCTGGTGTTACGCCTCCCTACAGCATTATTGCCAATTCCTATACGATGACGGCGTCCAAATCCGGTTATTACACATTCTCAACGGCCGGAAATTCTGTTTATTCCCGTTTGAATTCCGGGACGATCGCGATTGCTGCCGATGTCGTGAATACGGTCGGCGATGTGGGTTTGTGGCCCCAGGGGTTCGGCCGGATCAACGTTACTGTCTTGCGTCAAGGAACGTCAACGCCGATCAGTAACGCCGCGGTTTCCGTAAGCGGTCCGACGAATACCACTCTTTCCAGCGGACCCGGCGGTGTTTATGCCTTCAATAATATTCTGGAAACATGGCCAGTTCCCGAAGTTGTAGGGAACCCTAAATTTAATCAGACGGCGCGCCAATATTCCATCCGAGTGACTCATTCGGCCTATGAGGATTCGACCCCTGTCACACTGACCTTATCCCGTAATGAGACTAAAGATGTTACGATCTCCATGTCTCCCAAAGGAGGTATGTGATTGTGTCGAACATCACGGCCCATCGATGGCTCCGTGGACGCCGGGGGTTTTCGCTTCCTGAGGTTTTGACCTCGCTTATTATTATCGGCATTTTGATTTCGGTGGTGTATTCTGTGTTCATTCTAAACTGGCAGGCCTTTGAAGATTATTCAACCCGCGCAGGAATGTGGCAGGATATGGATCAGATCATTGATCAGGTCACAATCGACGCCCGCGAAGCGGCCACGGTGACAGTTTCGGCAGACCAGAAAAATGTTAGCATGTTTGATAAAAAAGGAAATCTGTTGGTCTCTTATAGTTTTCTGTCGAACAAGGAATGCCATGTGATTCGCGGGTCAGAGAATCTAACGCTTACGCATAATCTGGATTACACGCTTTCGCTTTTTGAGAAAAAGAGCAAATCTTTGTCGCTCAATGTTGTATTAAGGGACGATGTTTTTGGACGAGGAGTCAGTATTGATGCATCAACGGAAATCTTTCCGCGCAATTAAAGATATTCGCCAGTTTAGTCTCAATCATAGCGGCTTTACGCTATTAGGCAGTGTGATTGTGACACTATTTCTGGGAATCATGATCGGGGCCGCCTTTATGGGAATGAATGTTCAGCTGCGGGAATCCGATCAGCGAATCAACTCGCATAATTCTTTTTACTGTGCGGAATCCGGCATTGAGGAAGCGGTCTATCGTTTCCGGCAAAGTATTGCCTGGCGCCCTAATCCGTCATTGACGGGAACTATTCTGAAAGATGCGTCTGTTCCTTCCTCGGAAATCGGACGCTACACGGTG
>JAEUSC010000362.1 GCA_016789035.1 Candidatus Omnitrophota bacterium | reverse complement strand
GCCAGTTAAGTTTTTTATCTTCTTCCAGCGGTTTTTCGCAGTCCTTGGAGTATGAGGCGGATGAAGGCGGTTTTGAGTTCGCGCAAAAAAAAGGGTATGATTCAACAGAAGCGATAAATCTATTTGAGCAAATGGCTACATTCACCAAAGATGAAGAGATTAAGGAGCCGTTCTTTTTCTCAAGCCATCCAAAACTCCTTGAGCGGATAAAAAAATTTCAAGAACTTAATGCGTCAAAGCCTTCCACATCTAAGACTCTCAAGATCGAACCGGAAAATTATCTGAATCTTACAAGACAATTGCGGTTGGATAATATTGATATGTGCTTCGAGCGTGGGTATTATAAGACGGCTGAGCGTAATATTGATTTTTATATTTCACTTTATCCGGACGATGTTCAGGGTATGCTTCGAAAGGCTGAGCTTTTCCGCCGTCGGCAGGACCCTCCACCAAAGAAGAAGAAGAGACAGAAGGACGAAGATTACATCAAAGCTTTAGATGTGTATGAGAAGATTTTGTTTTTGCATCCTGATCTCCCGAGCGCCTGGCTAGGAAAGGCTCGTATTTTACAAAAGTTGTCTCGCACGGAAGATGCCAAGAAAAGTTTCCAGAAATATCTCGAATTGGAGCCTGGTTCGGCTGAACGACTTTACATAGAACAATTTCTTAATACTTTAGCAACGGAGCGAGCTTCATGAAAAACAATCTGTTATTCACTGCGCTATTAATATGTTGTGTTGGCTGCACAACCATATGGGTCAAGGCTCCCGAAATTGAGTATAAACATTCCGGATTAAAAATAAGAGCAATGCTTCCGTCAAAATGGATGCGTTACACTCCGGATAAGGGATTGATTTTAACCAAAGACGGAACGACATTAGACATTATTTCTGTTTCACGAATAAGATTTAAAGATAAATTGGAATTTACTAAACGTCAATTTACTGAAGATATGTCGGTACTCGATTTGGCCGAGGTGGAAATTGATAATTTTAAGTCAGATACAAACCGAACGCAGTGGACTATTTTACAAAATAAGCCAGCAATGGTGCGCAGTGTTGACGCTTATTTTTTTGAATACACTTGCGAGTCTTTATCAGGCCTTAAGATTCATGGTCAACAATATGGTTTTATTTTTAATAATTTTGTTTATCGTATCCGTTTTGAAGCGGCCGATCAGTTTTACTATGGAAAAACGGTTGATGATTTCTTACAATTTGTAAAATCAATTAATTTGGAGCCAACTAAGGATTAACTATGATGACAGACGTCGCTCTTCTATTTCCCGGACAAGGCGCACAAAAGGTGGGCATGGGGCGTGAATTTTATCAAACCTCCCCGCAGGCGAAGGCTGTTTTCGACAAAGCGGAAATGGTCTTAGGCGAAGGTTTTAAAACGATTGTTTTTGAAGGTCCGCAGGAAATCTTGACCCAAACGAAGTATTGCCAGCCGGCTATTTTGACTGCCTCTCTGGCCGCTTTTGCAGCGCTCGAGGCCCATCCCAAATATAAAGAATTCAATGTCCGCTTTGCCGCGGGTTTAAGTTTGGGAGAATATTCCGCGCTTTCAGCCGCAGGCATGTTGAGCTTTGAAGATACGCTAAAGTTGGTTGGCCAGCGCGCTTCTTTTATGGAAGAGGCCGCGAAGGAAGCCAAAGGCGGCATGGCCGCTGTTATCGGCTATGATGCCAGCAGGCTTAAAGCCATCTGTCAGCAAACCGGGGCAGAGGTCGCTAATTTCAATTCGCGGGAACAGATTGTCATTACCGGGCACGCCGAGAAAGTGGCCAAGGCGTGTGAGCTTATTAAGGCCGATCACGGCAAAGTGATTCCTCTTGA
>JAEUSC010000313.1 GCA_016789035.1 Candidatus Omnitrophota bacterium | reverse complement strand
CCCAGCGCCGGACTTACCCGTTCTTAAGTCCTGCTCATACATACTGCGAAGTTTTTGCTCCTGGAAAATCTGTCGGTTGGCTGAAGTTGAGGCGGCTTTCGCCTTACGCAAATTTTGATTTTGAGCCCGAGCCTTGGCCTCGATCTCGCGAATTTTTTGAATCTTGGCTTCTTTTTCAACGATCTGCCGCTGGGCCGTCTTCCGGTTTAGACCTTCCACTTTCTGTCTGTTTTCTGTGGACTTTCGAATGGCTTCGGCCTTGAGCTCGTCTTGTTTCTTTTTCTCAGCTTCCTGAGCTTTTTGTTTTTCCTTTTCCTTATCTTCAATATATTTTTTTCTACGGTCGGATAATCGCTTTTGTCGCCGGCGCTCTATCCAAGAACCATCCTCATTAGGACTGACTCCTGAGGAACTATTAACCTGCGAAACGGGCGGTTGGCCCGAAGGGTTAGAGGCTTCCGGCGTCTTCATTTGTGAAACCTGATTTGGATCCGTAATTTCCACAATCGGAGGATTCTTACCACGGAGATTTAAAGAACTCAGATATTGCTGCCTGGGCGAAACATACAGCGGCACGGCAGAACCAGACGAAGAAACGGCGACGGGCGCCCGCGGGGTTGCCTGAACCTGATTGTACCGGGTGGATTCATTCACATGGAAAGACATCCGCCCACGTTCCGCACGTTCTTCCAAATATCTGTCTTGCTGCTTTTCTTTTTTGTTGATTAAATCCAATTGCTGATCCAGAACATCCTGATCAATCTTCTCTATATAACTCAGGGCCCCCCGTCCATACTTAGGATCGTTCTGCAACAGTAAAAATTGTGCCCGGGCATCTGAATAGTTTCTGGCCCGAAAGGACTTCAATGCCCGATTGTAGATGGCCCGGCTTTCCTGCGTCGCCTTTCGGACTGTCAGCTGGCGTTCGGATTCCTGCTTCTGGGCGTTTTTGCGCTCTTGCAAGGAAGCTTCGTAGTCGGACCGGTCTTTGGAAATGCGATTGCGTACTTCTTTTTCCTTCTCTTCAGTTTCGGAGGTCGCACCCACACCAGCCGCGGTCACAACTGACGGTTCTGGGCTACCTGCTTCCTTTTCAGCTTTCTTTCCAGAATCGGCGGGTACTTCTTCCTTTTTGTCTGCACTTAAACTGGAAGATTCACTCGATTTTTCTGTACGCGGCTTTCGCTTGGGCAATTTTTCTTTTTCTTCACGCGTTACAGCTTCGGATTTGATGGTCAAAAGACTATCCACGATCTTTTCCAGTTGGGCAAACTTCTCTTTGATGGCCTCGAAATTTTTATCTTTCGCAAGCCCCACAATCTCATCGTTAATAGCCGCAGCCTGGTCTAAGAGATCTTTAATCATGGCCCTCTCCTGGGCTTTCAATTGAAGCTGGGCCGCCAATTCAGCGTTTTCGGATGCCTTGTCCCTGAATTGGGCAATTTGACTTTCCCTGTCTTTGATCGTCTGCTGAAGAAGTTCATTTTGCTTTTCAATGAGATTCAAGTAACGTTTGGAAGAACGGTAGTCAGCGATTTTGGATTGGGCTTCAAGGAATTTCGCTTTTGCCTCATCATATTTTTGTTCACGATACAAACGAACAGCTTCCTGATAAATGGGATCGATCGTATTGGTAAATTCTGAGCGTTGAACCTCTTGCTCATAGGCAATTTCTTCCAACCGCAATTTTTCTTCTTCTTCCGCAATCTCTCGTAACAATCTGGCCTGTTCTTTGGACATGTTGGCAAAAAGCCTGTCAACCATGGCAAATTTCTTTTGCGCGTCTGAGGTTGTCCGATCCGAAGCCAATAACAAAATTTTGGCGTAAAGGGCATTGGCCTGCTTGGCTAAAAGATTGATAGTTTCCGCCTGCTGGGTCTGTTCTTCTTTATATCTTTGTTGTTCGACACGCTTAATCTGATTTTCCACGCGTTTCAAATAGGCACGAGTGGCCTTGTAATTAGGAATCGTTTCTTCAATGGCTTTAAACTGTTGCAAGGCTTCGTCGAATTTCTTTTCTTCAAAAAGCCCCACCGCACTGACGTACATCGGTTCTGCCTTATCAAGCCGATTTTGATATCCTTCTTTGTCCACTTCGGCACCGGCCGCAACCATCGCTTCCGAGTGGGCCTTGGCATCTGCAACGACCTCTTCTTGGGAAACGTCCAGGGCCTCTTTATCCATTTGTTTAGAAAGCTTGTCCAGATATTTACGGGTCGCCATATAGTCGGGATACATAAATTCGACCTGTTCAAACTTTAATTTGGCCGCGCCAAAATCTTTCCGGTTAAAGTCTGCCAAGGCGTTGGCATAAATGCCCCGAACTAAATCCGCCACCTTTGCAGGAGCGGTCTCCACAATTCCCAATTCGTTGTTCAGTCTGGCCAAATAGGTGTCGGTTCCCTTAAATTCGGGATAAACTTTCTGAACCGCAAGAAATTCATCACGGGCCTCGGTATATTTCTTTTGACCTAACAGGTCCGTCGCTTTTTGGTAATGAATAGCCGCTTCCTGTGCGGCCGTCTGCCGTTCCTCCGAGCTCTTTTTTTCAAAATCTTTTTTCGCCTGCTCCTGCGCCTTTTTCTTGATCAGTTCGTCATCCCAATCCTGCTTGGCTCGGCTCTCTTTTTCCTTCTCAGTGAATTCAATTTCTTTATCTTTGATGTCCGCATCAATCTGCTCAAGATAACGACGGGTGGAACGATAGTCAGGAACAACCCATTCCACTTCCTGAAATTTTTCTTTGGCCGCAATAAAATTCTTTTGTTTATAAAAATTCATGGCCTCGGCGTAAACCTTTTTGGCCTGCTCCTGCAATTTTCTCTGACGCTCCTGTTCTTTAAGCTCGAGCTCCTTATACCACAGTTCTTTTTCCTTGATCCTGGAATCGTCGGCTTCTTTTTGCTGACGGACAATTTCCTTCTTCTGGTTAACGATGTCAACCTTGTCCTGCTCAGCAATTTTTTCTTCAAGCAATTTGAGATAACTGCGGGTGGCTTTGTACTCGGGGATCAATTGTTCAACCAGCGTAAATTCATCGCGGGCGGCCTTATAATTTTTCATTTTGTAAAAGCGCTCACCGTCCTGATACGAAGTTCTGACCTGCTCCTGCTGACGCTTTTCCTGCTCAGTTGTAAGAGCGATGCGCCCCTGCTCTTCTCTTCGCATCGCCTGGGCCTGTGATTTAAATTTCTTTTCACTGACTTTGATGTAATCCTTCATTTCCGGATGCTCAGTAATGCGGATACTTTTTTCAAACAATTCCCGGGCTTCGTTGATCTTTCCTTCATCAAATAACGCCATGGCCCGGTCATAATACTCTCGGGCCTTTTCCTCTCGTTGCAAATTCCGTTTGGCAATGGACTGCTCTTTAATCTTTTCATTCACACGTTTAATGTTGCCGCGGGATTTTTCAATCAACGAGCGAAGATCGTAGACATAACTTGATTTTTCGGCGGGGATCGGTGTTTCTTCGTCTGCAGCAGGCTGTTGCTTTTCCTCCTGGGAAAAAGACGGAGGGCCAATAACAATAAAACCACAAAATAATAGGGAAACAACTATTTTTTGATAGTGATTGATAGACATGCTTAAAAGGCGCACAAATCGTTTAAGAATTTATTCGTGATCTTATTCTATAGAACTATTTAAAAAATCATACAGGGAAATCAATTATTTTTTTTCTTTGGATTGCTCAGGATTTGTGACTTTCTGGGATTGCTCAATGACGGTTTCCCACAATTGTTTAGCCTTCACCAGCGCCCCTTCCTTAAAGGCTTCATCTGCCTGCTGGGTCATTTCAAACATCTTTTCCTCAAAAGCGATTTGGTGGCGGATGAATTCCGAGGCTTCTTCAAACATCATTTGCCCGGCCATGACCACATCTGTATACAATTGTTTTGACTCTTCATACCGATTTTGATTGGATGCGGATTTTGCCATGGCGTAAAGATCATTGAGTTCCTTGACCACCTGACTGTCAGGTTTCTTTAACTCGTTGTAAACCATTTTCCAGGCCCAATGATTGATACGGTCTTCGAGCCACCGGGCGCGCGCGCGCTTTCTTTGTTCAGGAGAACGATCATAAGCACTGCCTGTGACACGTAAAAACGGACCCTGGGCCGTATAACTTAAATTTGTCAGATCATCGTTGAAAGCCGTAAAGTTATAACCAACTCCCAGTTTTGCAAAGTCATTGATTTTTCGTGTGGCTTCCAGCAAAAACCCTTGCAGGCTGTCTTTGGCTTCCTGCTGTGTCAATCTGCGGTATTCACCGCCGACCTGCCAATTGCGATCGACATTGAAATTCAAGCGGTGAATCATAAGCCATGTATGTGTTTTGTTGAAATCAAAACCCTGGATCTTTTCTTCATTGACACGGTAGGCAAACTTCTCCGCTAACTGCCATCGCTCATTGATGTCATACATCGCATCAACAGAGAAAACATGCGTGCGGTATTGATCAATCGGCGTAACTGCCGTTTGTCCCGTGGGCGGCTGATTCTGCTTATACGTGTATTTGGCAATAACGTTCAAGCGGTCGACGGAAATCGGGCGGTATGCAGCCCCC